>JBFGQE010000251.1:0-4227 GCA_041564355.1 Gammaproteobacteria bacterium
AAGGGTTGAATACAGATACAGAGTAATCTAACGGAAGGCATTACTTCGTGTCGATTGCAATAATTTCAGGCACTGGATTCTGTGTCAGCCCCGGCCGACGTAGGGCATGCGGTTGGCCATGATCGTCATGAACAGCACATTGGTGTCGAGCGGCAGCCTGGCCATGTTGAGCACCGCGTCGGCGACGTGTTCGACATCCATGACCGATTCCGCGGCGCGCTCGCCGCTCGCCTGCGGTACGCCTTTCGGCATCGAAGCGGTCATCGGCGTGGCCGCGTTGCCGATGTCGATCTGGCCGCAGGCGATATGATGATCACGGCAATCGAGCGAGATCGACTTGGTCAGCCCGGTGATCGCGTGCTTGGTCGCGGTGTACGGCGCCGACATCGGTCGCGGAGCGTGCGCCGAGATCGATCCATTGTTGATGATGCGACCGCCCTTCGGGTCCTGCGCCTTCATGATTCGGATCGCCTGCTGTGCGCACAGGAAAGGTCCGGTCAGGTTTACGTCGACCGTGGATTGCCACTGCTCGTAAGTCAGTTCCTCCATCGGCACGCCCGGGGTAAAGGTGCCGGCATTGTTGAACAGCAGGTCGAGCCGACCAAAGGCATCCACGGCCCGGTCGAACAGTTCGCCTACCTGCTCGGGCTTGCCGACATCGGTCGACACGCACAGGCCGTACGCGGAATCCACGCCGGACAGCTCGACCGTCTCCACCAACGGTTCCTGGCGACGTCCGCACAGCACAAGCGAATACCCGTCCCGCAGCAGCGCGATGGATACCGCCCTGCCGATGCCACTTCCTGCGCCGGTCACCAGCGCGACTTTCGATGATTCGCTCATCTATCTTCCTCAGTATTCGACCGCTTCGCTGTAAGCGGGGTCCTCGTGCAGTGCCCAGTAGCTATCGTTCAGTTTGTGGACCAGATCCCCGGGCCTGCCGTCCCCTAACGGCTTGCCGTCGATGCGCGTCACCGGCATCACGCCGCCGGCGGTGCTGGTGATGAAAACCTCGTCCGCCGCCCGGGCCGCGTCCGCCGGCAAACGACCGCGGTTTATCTTCAGCTTCTCGCGCGCCATCAACTCCAGCAGGGTCATCCGGGTTACCCCGTGGAGCACACCATGCTCGGGAGACGTCACGGTGTCGCCATGGCGGGCGAAGATGTTGAATCCCGGCCCCTCGGTCAGGTCGCCTCTGGCATCGACCAGGATCGCGGTGTCGGCGCCGTGATCGTAAGCCTCGAACAGCGCCATGACCATGTCCAGCCAGTGATAATTCTTGATCGTCGGATCGACGGATTCCGGCGGAATGCGCTGCTGCTTGCTAATCAACAGGTTCAAACCGCTGGCTCGCTTTTCGTCGTTGGCGATCCACACGAACGGCACCACGAAGGCGATGAAGCGGTTGCTGCAGTCGCGTGGGTCGCGCGAGCCCGGCGCGGGTATGCCGCGCGTGCAGACGATTTCGACGTAGGTATCCTGCAGCCCAGTCTGTCGCACTAGCTTGAACATGATATCTCGAATCTGTTGATGATCGTAGGGAATCGACATGCGCAGTTTGGCCATGCTGGTCAAAAATCGCTCAATGTACTCGTCGACGCGAAAAAAACGACCCTTCCAGGTATGCGCCACGTCATAAGTCGCATCCGAATGCAAAAAGCCCCAGTCCATCAGCGGGATCTTCGCTTCGGCGATCGGGACCGTTTCGCCCTCGATGTAGGCGACCCCCTTCGAAAAGTCGGTCATGCTGCTAACTCCCTCAGTTGAATTTTGGTTCACGCTTGTCGACGAAAGCCTGAATGCCTTCCCGGCCGTCGGCCGAGGCCGCGCAGGCGGACAATAATCCCGCCTCGATATCCATCTGGGTCTCGAGACTATTGTCGAAACTCGATAACAGCAGTTTCTTCACGCTGGCGGTCGATCCCCGCGACGCGACGGCAAATTCGGCCGCGATGCGCCCGGCTTCATCGCTCAATGCATCATCGTCGACCACGCGCGTGACCAGGCCCAGTTCGAGCGCATCGCTCGCGTTCAGCGTGTTGTTGGTCAGCATCAGTTCCTGCGCCTTGCGCAAACCGACCAGCCGCGGCAGGAAATAACTCGAGCTGCCGTCCGGGCAGAGACCCGCGCGCGTGTAGGCCATGGTAAAGCTGGCCGACCTGCCGGCGAGCACGATATCGCCGATTAACGCGAGACTGAACCCGCCACCCGCGGCGACGCCGTTGACCGCGATGATCAACGCCGCGTCCATCCGGCATAGCGCCGCAATCGAGGCGTGCAGGTTGCCCGCGAGCGTCTCGATCGCCGGTCCGATTTTTTCGCCATGCGACTGCATTTCCTTGACGTCGCCGCCGGCGCAAAAAAAACGCCCCTCGGCGCCGAGAACGACGGCCTTGATCGCGGGATCCGCGGCACAATCCTCGGCGACCTGGCGCAGTTCGAGCGCCATCGCGTGGTTCAGGCCATTGGCCGCGTCAGGCCGGTTTAAACGGATATGCGCTATTGCGCCCTGCTTCTGGTAAACGATTTGTTCGAAATCGGTCATGGTACTTGCATCGCGCCGAAATACCGCAGTATAACGATTCGCGGAGGCAAGCAGAATATCCTGTCGCCCCGAACCTGGAGATTACCGAATGAGTGCCTTTGTGATCGTCGATACGCAGATCGAAAATGCCGCGGCTTACGAGGAATACAAACGCCTGGCGAAGCCCATCGCGGAGAAGTACGGCGGTCGATACCGCGTTCGCGGCGGCGTGCTGGACGTACGCGAGACCGATTTATGGACGCCGACCAGAATTGTCGTCATCGAGTTTCCCGACCTGGACGCAGCTCGGAGTTTTGTTGATTCCACCGAGTATGCACCGGTTAAACCGATGCGGCGCAACAACGCGAGGTGTACGCTGTTCCTGGTCGAGGGCGACTAGGCGCGGCGCGCGTAAAGTCCCGCAATCGCCAGATCGAATGCGTCGATGGCTTCGGATTCGCGATCGCTGATGCTCGTATCGGCCGCCGAGACGTCGTTGGTTTCCGACTTATTCCACATGATCTCGGTCGCCGAATTGAACGCGTCGATGATCTCGACATAGGTATTGGTCGGCGACAGCAGCGTATTCATGAAGCTCATGATAATCGACAGCACGATACCGAGGATCGACGTCGACAGCGCAAACGAGATCTTGATCAGAAAATTGTCGATGACGATCTTGCTCGCCTCGGCGTTGGTAATATCCATCGCGGTCAATTCGGGCAGGGCCTTCATGATCCCGAGGAAAGTACCGAAAATACCGCCGACAATAAAAATGCTGGGCAGTATATTGAGCACGTCGTTGGTTCGGCTCAACGAAAACACACCGAGCACGCGATTGAAGATCGGATTCGAACCGAACACGCTGTTTGAAATTTCCTGGAAATCAGGCTGCTGCCCGTTGCCCTTGCGCAGGTAGCGAATATGCTGCAGGACATCGTCGATCAGGCGGATGATGCCGTCCTGGATCAGAAAAACGCGGTCGCCGACGGTCATGATGTGATCCTCGTTACGACGCTTGTAGCGCTCGCGCAATTCGAAGGTTTCGAAGTAGGTCCTGGTCAGCGCCTTCTTCACGTGATTGTAAAAGGATCCATGAGGTTCCGGATTCTGGTTGATGTCCTGGTGGATGCGTTTGCAGAATTCCTTGACGAAGCGCTTTTGCCGATGGATGGTCATCGTGATCAGCAGCCGCATGATCACCGCGAGTAGAAATCCGAACAGCAGCGCCGGCATCAGGTAATCGGTGGCATAGGCCACGATGAGATTGATCATATCTACGATTGCAGCATTCATCAGGTATTCTCTTTTTCTTTCAGGTCAAACTTGATTATGACTTTCTGCGAGCCGAAACAATCGTACAGCTCGCAAAACGCTTCCCTCGACAGCTTGCCGGTATCCTCGGGATTCACTTCCTCGGTAAAAAAACTCCGCCCGGTAACCTTGATCAGCGGCAGCATGGTCTCCTGGTGCCGGAACTTCAGCGTCTTCGGATTAAAGGCATATTTGAAGATCGAGCGCGCGCGCTCGTAGCTCAAGTCGAGGTTGTAATTCACCGCGCGCCGGTTGCGTTCGGATAACGACCTCGGGTTGACGGGCTTGCCGCCAAAAGTCGGCGACGCAAAACCGATGATCTCGACCGCCGAGATGTCCGCGGTCGAAGATTCCGACCCGAACAGGCTCTCCGCGTATACCGGCATGGC
>JBFGQE010000252.1:0-4226 GCA_041564355.1 Gammaproteobacteria bacterium
CCTACAGCGATCTCGACGGCCTCTACAGCTGCCTGCGCAAGCTGGAGGCGCAAGCATGAGATACGCCGGCGTCCTGTTCGACAAGGACGGGACATTGCTCGACTTCAACCGCACCTGGTTGCCAATTTACCTCGCGGCCGCGGCCGAGTTCGCCGATGGCGACGAACGCCTCGCCGCGTCGCTGCTCGCCGATCACGGTTTCGATGCGAAAAGCGAGCGTTTTATAGGGGGCAGCCTGCTCGCGGCCGGCAACAATGCGCAGATCGCCGCGGCCTGGGCGCAGCAGCTGGGCGCCTCGGACCGGGTTGAAGAACTGGCCGCGCGCGTTGCTGAAATTTTTCGTCTGCAGTGCGCGGTTCACGCGACCCCGGTCGACGGCCTCGCGCTCACGCTGAGGCGCCTGAAGCAGGCCGGGGTCAGGCTCGGTGTCGCCACCGCCGACAGCCACGCCGGTATCGTCAACAGTCTGCAAGCCTTCGACGTGCTCGAGGAATTCGATTTTCTCGCCGGTTTCGACAGCGGCTTCGGCGTCAAGCCGGACCGCGGCATGGTCCTGGCGTTTTGTCGGGCGACCGACCTCGATCCGGACTCGGTGGCCGTTGTTGGCGACAACCGGCACGATATCGAGATGGGGCGTAACGCCGGCGCCGGCCTCTGCGTCGGCGTGCTAACCGGCACCAGCAGTCGTGCAGAGCTGGAGGCGGTCGCCGACCTCGTGCTCGACGATATCGGCAGCCTGCCCGAGCACCTTTAACCGCTGACGACCGGCAGTTCGCCGGGTTGACCCCACTCGCACCAGGAGCCGTCGTAGACGGCGAGATCGCCCACCCCGCAATAGTGCGCGGCAAAGGCCAGCACGCACGCGGTAACGCCCGAACCACAACTGCAAATACCGCCCACCCTGCCCCGCAACAGCGGCTCCAGCCGTTTGCGCAACTCGGTTTTCGAGCGCAGCCGACCATCGGCCTCGAACAGCTCGGTAAACGGCAGGTTATGCGCACCCGGCATATGTCCGCGCCGCAGACCCGGACGCGGCTCTTCTGCCTCGCCGAGGAAGCGCTCGCGGGGACGAGCATCGATGACGGGTCGAGTCTGATCTTCGAGTGCGGCCAGCACCGCCCGCGCGTCCGCGACCAGCGCCGGATTCGGCTTCGCAACGAAATCACCCGGCGCGGGATCGGTTGCCTGTTCCGCCGATTCCAGCGGATACCCGGCAGCTTGCCATGCCGGCAGACCGCCATCGAGCAGCGCGCAGCGATCGAATCCCATCGCGCGCAACATCCACCAGGCCCGGGGTGCGGAAAACATGCCGAGGCTGTCGTATACGACCGCGACGCTGTCACGATTCAGACCGAGCGAGCGGGCTTCGCGGGTAAAGGTTTCCGCATCGGGCAACATGTGCGGCAAATCGCCTGGCGGCGCGCAGATCCGTTGATCGAAATCGAAAAAGCGCGCGCCGGGGATATGCCGTTCGCGCCATTCCGAGTAACCGTCGCGACCGCTGGACGGCATATGCCAGCTTGCGTCGAACAGAACCAGCCGGGCGTGCCCGAGCTGTGCCTGCAGCCATTTCACGTCGACCAGAGAGTCGAGCAACTCGAGTTCTGCCAAGATTTTTTCCTTTCCGTCAAGCGGTCGCTCAACATAGCCAAACCCTCGCGCTCTGGCAAGCCCGCCACCGTGTCGCTATAGTGCCAGTCCATGTTCCGACTCGCTTCCCGCCACAACGGCATGCTGTTCGCGGTAATCGCCGCCTGCGGTCTCGGCGCCATTACCACCCAGGCCAAACTGCTTTACGCGGCCGGCGGTAACGCGCTGACCCTGATGCTGACCCGATTCGTGTTATCGACCGTCGTCTTCGGCCTGCTGATACTGTTACAGCGCAAGCGTTTTGGCATGGATCGAGCAGTACGCGTACCGCTCGCGTCGATCGGCTTTATCTGGTCGGGAGCAATGATTTGCTACCTGGTTGCGGTCGAAACGATCGCGGTCAGTCTCGCGGTGCTCGTGTTTTACACCTATCCGCTGCTGGTGCTTGGCTGGAGCTTGATGCGCGGGCAGATACCGGCTTCGACGGCGTTGCTCGGGCTATTCGTCGCGGCCTTTGCCGGACTGGTGCTTGCCTTCCATGGCGGACACGTCGAAGTGAACCTGGCGGGCGTCCTGTTTGCCTCGCTGGCAAGCCTCGGCGCGGCATTTACTTTCGTCGCTGGCGCACGCGTTGCGTCGCGCATGTCGCCGCTGGTGATGAGCTTCTGGATCAACGCCGCGGGCCTGCTGCTGATCCTGCCCTTACTGCCCGGGCGCATCGAGCTCGATATCGCAATGAGCGGGGTCCTCGCGCTGCTCGCGGCCACGCTGTTTTACCTGGTCGCGATCCTGAGCCAGTTCGAGGCGCTGGCGCGCTTGTCTGCCGCTCGGGCCGCATTCCTGCTGAACCTGGAACCGATCGTATCCCTGCTGCTGGCGCGCGCCGTGCTCGGTGAATCGCTTTCTGCGATGCAGTGGGGCGGGGTCCTGCTTGTCGTCGCGGTTATCGTGTTGTCGGTACGGTTTCGCCCCGTCGATGCTTGATCCCAGCCCGGGATTAGGGCATCGTCACTGTTTTTGCGCAGGAATAAAACGTGAGCAAGGCAATCAGAATACACCAGACCGGCGGCCCCGAGGTACTTCGCTGGGAAGAAGTCGAAGTGGGCGAGCCCGGTCCGGGCCAGGTACGCCTGCAGCAGAAAGCCTGCGGCCTGAATTATATCGACGTATACGGTCGCAGCGGCATGTATCCGGTCGGTGACCTGCCGGCCGTGCTGGGCATGGAAGCGGTCGGCGAGGTCGAGTCGGTCGGTGAGGGCGTCGATCTCGTCACGGTCGGCGATCGCGTGGCTTACCCGATGTGTCTCGGTGCTTACGCCGAGTCGCGCCTGATCGATGCCGACAAGCTGATCCGGATCCCGGATACGATCGACGACCAGACCGCCGCGGCAATGATGCTGAAGGGCCTGACCGCGCATTACCTGCTGTTTCGCACCTACCCGGTAAAAGCCGGCGACAGTATCCTGGTCTACGCCGCGGCGGGGGGCGTCGGCCTGATCCTGTGCCAGTGGGCCAACCGCCTCGGAGCAAACGTCATCGGCTGCGTCGGCTCGGAAGAAAAAGCCCGGCTCGCACGCGACAACGGCTGCCATCACACGATCATGTACCGCGACGAGGATATCCCGACGCGCGTGCGTGAAATAACCGATGGCGTCGGCGTCGCCGCGGCCTACGACTCGATCGGCAAGGCGACGTTCGAAGCCTCGCTCGACTCGCTGCGACCGTTCGGCGTGCTCGCGACCTACGGCAATGCCAGCGGTCCGGTCGAACCATTCAACCCGTTAATCCTGGCCGGCAAGGGTTCGCTCTACGTCACCCGGCCGACGCTGGCCACGCATATCTCGACGCGCGCATTGCTCGAGGAAGGCGCGAATCGCCTGATCGATGCCGTCGCAAAAGGCGAGGTAAGCGTTCACGTCAACCAGACCTTCTCCCTGCAGGACTGCGAGGATGCGCATCGGCAGCTCGAAGCGCGCGAAACGACCGGGTCGACCGTGCTAATCATTTAGACAGGATTTATTAAACCAGTACAGTTTTTGGAATGCCCAAGAAATTGATCTTTCGAGCTTCTGATCGCGTCGCCATTGATCCTTTCAAAGGCTTCGATTGATCAGATCAATATTTATTTTTTTATTTAATATCAATAATTTAAAAATTTATTTCCAAACGAGCCCGAAGCCTTTCCGAAGTCGCCACAAAGTCTTCACAAAAACGCTGTGAACTGGTTCACAGACGCCTCCTCGGGGAAAATCTGTACCGCAAAACTGTACTGTATAAATTTTCATTAAACTGAATCTGTTATTATCACAGTGCGCCCCTATAATTCTCTCCAACGATTTAACAACGCTGCCGGTTTCGCTGCCGGCAGCCTTAACTCAGGAGCGAACTATGACTACTTCAAGAGCGAAGCACTTCAATTTCATTGAAGACATGGACATCGCCGCACTGGTCTTCGCGGCGGTAGAGCGCGTCGAGGGGTTCGCGGCCAATCTGGGCGGTACCCTCCGCCTGTGGGTGCGCCGGTCGAACGAACGACGACTGCTGGCCCAGATGAATGCACACTTGCTCGACGACATTGGCCTGACCCCCGGTGAAGTCGATCTGGAAGTCGCCAAGTATTTCTGGCAAAAGTAACA
>JBFGQE010000253.1:0-4188 GCA_041564355.1 Gammaproteobacteria bacterium
CCAGGGGGCCAAATACTTCGCGCGCGAGGCGTTCAAATTGTGGGTCGTCCAGCGGGTCGGCAACCCCTTTATGCAGGGCGATGCGGATGAAAGGATCATCCCGTTCACCCGGAGGCGCCTGTTCGAAGTCACCCCTCAGCCAGGCGTTGCGGGCTTTACGTCTTGCGGCTTCGGGATCCTGCTGTTGCGCCCAGGCGTGGCTGGTTTCGGCAAACAGCGGCAGCGGTCGCGTCTGGCCTTGCGCATACAGGTCCAGGTAGGCGCGCAGCAGGGCGCCGGCCTGGCTCGCTTCGAGCGGGCGAAATTCGACGCCGTTTGCACCGGGCAGCAGCAGGCGGCTGGTTTCGTCGGTCGCGAGTTGTCCGCTTGCGCACAGAGCGACATGGTTCAGCCACAACAGCAGTGACGCGCGGCTCGTCGCAGATTTGCTCGCACTGAAGTGTACCAGCCCCGTGCCGGCGTAGCAGGCGGATACTTCGCCCCGCAGTTCGCGTCCATCGTCAAGCCGCTGAACAACCGGGCGGGTCGTGGCCGTTTGCCCACGCAATGACGCGAGCGCGGTGAGAAGGCCGCGATTATTGCGTTGCAGCGCGTCCCATTCGGCGAACGCCGCGGCACCATGTGGCAGCAGACCCTCGGCGCGGTACTGCAGAAGATCCGGCTCGACGCCTTGCAGGTAGCGCTCGGCGACGCGCATCGCCAGCTTCCATTTTTGCAAACCGTCGAGCGCGAAATCCTCGTCGTCATCGATAACGCGCTCCTCGGGAATGCGGATGCCAAGCCGTTGATTGAAAAAATAGCGAACCGGGTGACTGAAAAAGCGCAGTAAATGCTCCAGCTCGATCACCTGCGAGGTTTGTGGCGTAGCATCCAGGTTTTCCTCGGGCCACGAGCGTACCGTGCGCTCGGCGTCGGGGTGCTGCAGTTGCCGCGCGGTATCGAACCAGCCTCGATCGAAGGCATCTGGCGAAGCAGCGCCGAAATTGCGCGGCGAAAACGCCTGCATCGGATGTTCGTGGCTGATCAGTGCGCTGGCCCGGCGGTCGTCGGCGATGATGAAATGTTCGTCAATGTAGTCGAGTAATTCGCGCAGCAAAGGCGAAGGTTGGCACTCGCTGTTGTCCTTCAGGCTGCGCGCGCAGTAGCTGAAATAAAGGTAACGGCGCGCGCAAAGCAGGGTCTCGAGCATCAGGTAGCGGTCTTCATCGCCGTGCCTGGGGTCGCCGGGCCGCCAGGCAGAGCGCATCAGGTCGAACTCGAGTGCCGGGTCGCGGCGCGGGAAGGCAGAATCCTGCATGCCGAGGACACAGATTACGGGGAACGGTATATTGCGCATCGGGTGCATTCCGCAAAAGGTTATGCCGCCCGAGTAAAGCCGCCCGGACTGCCGGGTAGAGGCAAGCTGCCGGCTCATCCAGTGGCGCACCAGCGCGGGACTGAGTTCGCCCGTATCGGCGTGCCCGAGTTCGCTGATCGCCTCGCGTAGGGGTTGCAGCTCCTCGTCGAGCATCGAGCGCGGAGTAAAAAACTCGTCGATCAGGTCGAGCAGCAGTTGCTGCCACTCGTTCGCCGGCCGCCCGCTGGCGAGACGCTGTTTCCAGGCTACGAGTCGCTCGAAGAGAAAGCGAAAACGCGCCAGTGCAATCGCCGCATCACGGTCGACGCCGTTGATCGGCGCCACGCCCTGCCACAACGTGTCGCTGTCGACCGCATAGCCGCAAAACAGCCGGTCCCAGGCTTGCTGCCAGGTATTTTCGTGTATTTCCGGCAAGCCGAGCGCGGCGCGCTGCGCGGCATCGATTCCCCAACGCACACGCGCGGTGTCGAGCAACTGCAGGATGTCTTCGCGCATTCCGTCGGCGATGCCGAAACGCTCCCGAATCTCCGCGCATTCGAGGTAGGCGAGGATCTCGGATCGGGTAAACCGACTGGTCGGCAGCTGCAGCAGTTGCAGGAATACGGTGGCCAGCGGATGGCCGACGCTGATGCTGATGTCGGAAATGTTCCACGGCAGGTTCGGGCGTCGCGCACTGTCGTCGGACTGGAACACGGCCTCGATATAGGGCGCATAGCGATCGATCTCGGGGACCATGACGACAATGTCCTCGCAGGCGAGGCCGGCGTTCTGCTCGAGCAGGGACAGTAACCAGTCGTGCAGAACCTGGCACTCGCGCATCGGGCTGTGACAGAGGTGCACCGAAATCGATTCGTCGACGGATTGATCCAGCGATGCATCCTCGAGCATAAACAGGCTGTTCTGCAACGCCTGCAGCATGCGCCCGCATCCCGGCGCCTGGTTCAGGTCGATCTCGTGGCGAGTAACCGGACCGAGGTCGAGCAGCAGGTCCTGCATCGCCTGGCCCTGGCCTCCCCAGGAAGCGAGCAGGCTGTTACCGCTGTCCGCATACAGCGTCTCGTCCGGGTGCTGCAGTCGCTCACGCGCGCGGGCCTTCTCGCTCTGCAAGTCGGCCCAGTACTGGTCGCTGGGACTGTGATGGTAGAGAAGGATCTCGGTTTGCCCGGCGAGCGCGTGGATGAATTCCACCAGGATCGGGGCAAGGCTCGATAAGGCGAACAGGCTGATGCGTTCGGGCAGGGTGTCGAGCGAGCCGTCTTCGCCGAGCAAACGGATTGCCTCGGCGATGATTTCGGAGCGCGGCGCCTGCGTGGACGTGGCGACCAGGTCGCGCCATAACGCCGCCTGCCAGTGGGTATCCGCGCCGGCGGCCCAGTCCCGCATTTGCCGCGGACGATACAGTTGATAGCGATCGAAAGTCGTCGCGATGCGTTGCGCGAGCTGCCAGCGGCGAACGCCGCTGGCGTCGTCTTCGAGGTAGCGACGCAGTAGCCCGAACGTGTCGTCGTGTATCAGCTCGGGCAGGCGATTGAATATTCGCCAGGCCAGAACTTGCGGCGCGAACGGATCCTCGCCGGCTGACTTGACGGTAATCCGGCTCGCGAGCTGCCAGATCCATTGCGCCGGCTGAGGATACCGAATATTCGCGGCGACGCCCTGGCGTTGCGCCAGGCGAAGATTTAGCCAGCGCCCCATCGCGTAAGTCGGTACTACGATAATTTCGGTCGCAAACGGGTCGCGCAGCGGATGCTCGTCAAGCTGAAGCGCCAGGCTCGACTGCAGAACCTCGACGCGATTCGAGCTGAACAGGGTTAATGCCATCGGTCAGACCGGCCCGCGGTAAAAATCGATGATTATAATCTGCCGACGGCTCAAGGGATGAGCCTGAATCGACCCGCAGAGTAGCTGGTATTAAAAGTTTTAATTGATTACCCCGGCAGATTGCATAATATTGTATCCCGTTTGAAGCAACATTATTAAATTCCTTATCACGGCGGCTTGCCGCGGATCTCATGGAAACCGCAACTGATGACAACTCCACGCCGGTTCCGGCGAACGGTGACCGTCGCATTGTCGATGCTGTCGAGTTCGTATATTACGACGGTTACTGGATACGCTATTACGCCCCGCTAGATGATACGCTGGCGAACCGTAAGCGACTGATCGACAGCCTGACGCGGCGTGCCTTCCATCATACCGAAGCCGGCATCAACACGCCGGGCAAAAGCCTCGAGCAGGCGCGCGAAGCTTACCTGAGCGAGACCGATTCGCGGCGCAAGCGGGTCAATGCCGCGATGCTCGCCGGCGCGTTGTTCAACCGTGCCACCGACCTGTTCACATCGATCGTGGACCTGGCCGAGCTGGGTGTGCAGGTTAGTCAGAACAACGAACTAATGCGTGAATGCAGCGAATGTTTCGAGGAAGCGTTGACGCTCGGGCAACAGGTCAAGCATCACAGTGGCTGCGAAGGCATCGACGAGGTCTGGGGCGAGCCGTTCAAGGCGTTTACGATGCCGATCGCCGATTTCTACGAATCCCGTTTTATCAAGATCGCCCAGAGCAAGCGCGACATCGACAACGTTGCGCAATGCATGCGAAGCGTTTTCTGTCGGCAGCCTACCTTCGCCAATCTTGAAAAACTCATTATCGACTACGCCTCGGCAGCCAGGGAAACGGCCGAGACGATGAAGAAAGACCCGATCATCTTTCGCGTCTGGCCCAACTTTGTTGCCCTTGGCGAACGTCTGGATGCGTTCAAGCCATCGTTGCCGCCGAAAGCCGACAAGGTGCTGCGCATGCGCCTCGGCTACGGCCGCGATCTGATCCAGGAA
>JBFGQE010000254.1:0-4186 GCA_041564355.1 Gammaproteobacteria bacterium
AATCAGCGAATCGTGGTGGCCCATTGACAGAAACAGCGCGACGATGCGCTGGTTATTGGCCGGGGGGTGGCGCACCATCAGCCGGCGCAACGCGCGCGCCTCTTCGATCAGGGCCCTGGAGGCGACCATGTAGCCGACGCGAAGTCCCGGCGCGAGCGTTTTCGACAGGCTGCCGACATAGATGATCCGCTCGTTGGCATCGAGGCTTTTCAGCGCGGGCGTCGGCTTGCCGACGAAATTGATTTCGCTTTCGTAATCGTCCTCGACAATCAGGAAATCGTTGGCCTCGGCGCGCCGCAGCAATTCCTCGCGCCGCTGTAGCGGCATGGTCACCGTGGTTGGTGACTGGTGGCTCGGGGTGATATAGAGGAATTCACAGGAATCCATGGCCCCGCCGGGCACCACGCCGTGCTCGTCGACGTCGAGCGGCACCACGCGAGGGGATTTCAGGGCGAAGATATTGCGCGCGTCCGGATATCCCGGGTTCTCGATGCCGACCCGCGTGCCTTTCTCGATCAACAGGTCGGCGAGGATGTACAACGCCTGTTGTGCGCCCATGGTGATCAGGATTTCATCGCGCGCGGCCCAGACACCGCGCCGCGGCAGGATGCGCGCCTGTATCTGCTCGATCAACAGCGGGTCGTCGATATCGATCCGGTCCGGCGTCACCTCGTGGATGTCGCTGACGCTGAGCGCCTGGCGACAGCACTCGCGCCAGTCGGCCACCGGGAACAGGTCCGGATCGAGCTGACCGAACAGGAACGGGTAAGGGTATTGCTTCCAGTCGACCGGCTTGACCACGTTGCGTTGTCTCGACGGGTGAAACTTGATGTGATGCCGCCAGTCGGGCGGCCGGGTTTCGCCGTCCAGCTTGACCGGTTCGACGCGCACGCGGCCGTCCAGCATCGCCGGATTGATGTAATAGCCGCTGCGCTCGCGCGAAACCAGGTAGCCCTCGTCGATGAGTTGCTGGTAAGCCAGCACCACGGTGTTGCGCGCGACGCCGAGATGCCGCGCCAGCTCGCGCGATGACGGCAGCGGAATTTGCAGCGGCAGCTTGTCGTCGAGAATCGCGCTAACGATCATTTCGCGCAACTGCCGCTGGTAGCTGACCTTGCGCTCACGCGACAGCTTGAACAGCTGGTCCCACATTATCTGGTCTTGTCGATTCTGCATCGCACACCGGTTGGTCTAATCATTTAGTCACATCTGGTACTATTGTATCCTGTTGCTTTCGTTTTAGCCTCTTGTTCCCCCAATCCATCGAGCGCGCAGCGTCGGAGTACACGATGAAACCTGAAAACCTGGCCGAAATCGTCGGCAGCGATCGTAACCATCTCTGGCATCACCTGGTACAGCACAAGCCCTGGCAGGAATCGGATCCGATGGTTATCGTCGAGGGCAAGGGCCTGCGCGTCTGGGATCACAACGGCAAGGAATACCTCGACGCGGTATCGGGCGGGGTCTGGACCGTCAACGTCGGCTATGGCCGCGAAAGTATCGCCAACGCGGTACGTGACCAGATCGCGCGCATGTGTTATTTCGCCAACTCGGCGGGGAACATTCCGGGCGCGCAGTTCGCCGAAAAACTGGTCGACAAGATGCCGGGACTGTCGCGCGTCTATTACGCCAATTCGGGTTCGGAGGCAAACGAGAAAGGCTTCAAGCTCGTGCGCCAGCTCGCCGCTTTGAAAAACGACGGCAAGAAACACAAGATTATCTATCGCGATCGCGATTACCACGGCACCACGATTACGACGCTTTCGGCGGGCGGCCAGATGCAACGCAAGGACCAGTACGGTCCATTCACGCCCGGTTTCGTCGAAATGCCGCACTGCCTGGCCTACCGCGATCCGCGCGGCAACGATCCGGATTACGGCGTCAAGGCCGCCAAAGACCTGGAGAAAATCATTCTGCAGGAAGACCCGGACACCGTGGGTTCGGTCTGCCTCGAGCCGATTACCGCCGGCGGCGGCGTGATCGTGCCGCCCGAGGGATACTGGGAAACCATCCAGGAAATCTGCTCCAAGTACGGCGTGCTGATCCACATCGACGAGGTCGTCTGCGGCATGGGCCGCACCGGCAAGTGGTTCGGCTATCAGCATTTCGGCGTCAAGCCGGACATGGTTACGATGGCGAAGGGTGTCGCCAGCGGCTACGCCGCTATTTCCGTCATGGTAACCACCGAAGACCTGTTCAACGAGTTCCTCGCCGAGCCGAGCGAGCAGCTGCACTATTTCCGCGACATCTCGACCTTCGGCGGTTGCGCCGGCGGCCCGGCGGCGGCGCTCGAAAACATGCGTATCATCGAGGAGGAAAACCTGCTCGACAACGTCAACAAGATGGGTGACTACTGCCTCGACCGCCTGTTCGAACTGCAGGACAAGCACGAGGTCATCGGCGATGTTCGCGGCAAGGGCCTGTTTCTGGGCGCCGAACTGGTCAAGGATCGCGAAACCCACGAACCGCTGGACGAGTCGCTGGTGGCGAAGGTTGTCGCCGATTGCCTGAAGCAGGGCGTCATGATCGGCCGCACCAACCGCAGCGTGCCGAAGTACAACAACACCCTGTGCCTCAGCCCGGCGCTGATTTGCAGCAAAGACGATATCGACGAAATTATCGCGGCGATGGACGTAGCGCTCGGCAACCTTGCGCTGTAAGCGGCATTCGGGATACATTCCCGAGGATGAGATATCGTTTTTGCCTGCACCTCGCGCTGGTCGCGGGACTGTTTTCGGTCACGCTTGAAGCTTCAGATCCGAAACCGGCGCGGATCAGCGTGGGTTATTTCCTGCAATGGCCGACACCGGGCCAGTTTTCGCAGGCCAAGAAAACCTATGACTCGGTGCTCGGCCTCGAGGTCGACTGGGTGCCTTTCGCAAGCGGCAGCGAGATGAACGCCGCGCTGGCCGACGATCGCATACAAATTGCCTACGCGCACGGTCACGTGCCGTTCCTGGTCGGGGTCAGCAACGGGCTCGACCTGACCATGGTCGGTATCGCGGTCGGTTACTCGGCAAACGACAACTGCATTTTGCGCCGGGATGCGGGTTTCCGTCGCGCGCAGATCGAGCAGCTCGAGGGGCGCAAGGTCGCAACGCCCGCCGGTGGAGTCACTCATTTTCGCCTGCTCGAAATGCTGCGTCATCTCGGCGTCGATGCGTCGCGTGTCGAGATTGTCGCCACCGACGGCCCGGACGCCGCGGCCGAGGCGCTGCGAAATGGCGAAGTGGTAATGGCCTGCGCCTACGGTAACGCGCTGCGCGGTATGCTGGATCTGGGCGAGCCGCTGATGAGCGCGACCGAGCTCGAGGTGATCGGGCTGAAGGTATTCGACACGATCACCGTGGCGACCGATTTCATGAACCGGTACCCGGAAATCGTGCAGGCGTTCATGGACGTTACCGAGGCGTCCAACGCGCAATGGCGCGAGAACTCGGCGCTGATGGAGGCCGCGATTGCGAAGGCCGCGCAAATGGATCAACGCAGCGCGAGCGAAACCCTGGCACGCTTCAGCTTTCCATCGGCCGAGGAGCAAAAGTCGTCCGCCTGGATGGGCGAATTGGTGCCCGAGTATACCCGCAGGATGGCCGAGTTTTTCGTCGCCCAGGGCCGACTCGGCAAGTCGCTGGACAACTATAACCGTTTCATTACCACCCGGTTCCTGCGCTGAGCAACGTCCCGCTTTTTGCCGACTCCTCCGGGACTCCCGAATCGGTCCTGATCGAGCGGGTCGCCGAGCGGCTCGCCGCGGAAGATTTCCTGTTCATCGAATCCGGCCAGGCGATCGAGCTGTTGTCCACGCTGGCGAACGCGCCGATCGGCGACGACCAGGCTTTTCTCGATAGCTGGAACCGCCTCGAGCAAGACCAGTACATGGCCGACGGCGGCAAGTACCGCAAGCGCCGCCACGCGACCTACGCGATCCTGAATCCAGGCGAAAAGGCCCGCCTGATGCCGTATCAACCGCATTACCAGACCATCGATTACAATCCGCTAAACGGTGGCGTCGCGCGCTACTTCGCCCCGATTCTCGACGATCTGCACCACAGCCTGACCCTCGCGGCGCTGCTCGAATTTGGCAGCCTCGTGTTTGCTCAGCTCGGTTCGAACCAGCAATGGCATATCGAGCTGCACCAGTTCCGCATCGAGGCGCGCGACGGCGGTGCCGCCAAACCCACTCCGG
>JBFGQE010000255.1:0-4160 GCA_041564355.1 Gammaproteobacteria bacterium
AAGCTGTACACCGGCAAAAGATCCCGCCGCGCGGTTGCTCGCAGGATCTCCGGATTGTAGTTGTCGAGGATCAACGGCACGCTTTTCGGGTTTTCGAAGTAACTCAACACCATGTGGGCGACGTTTTGCCGCAGTGCCTTGACGTAGGTCAGGTAGAGCCGCTCGTCGGGTACGCCGAGCTTGCGTAACGCGAAGTACTTGGCAATAACGAAATCCTCGCAATCGCCCTGGTGGGTAGCGATGAATTCGGCGGGCGTCGCCCAGTAATCCTGCTGTCCCCAGTGGTCAAGGTCTTCGCGATATCCAAAGCGATTGAAAAACCGGTTGACCTCGGCAAGTTGAGTCTGGACGTCGCTTCCCTCGAGCTGTTCGAGCAGGCGATTGGCCGCGATCCCGCGTTCGTAGGCCTCGCTCGAGTATCGGTTTTTCAGGTGGGCTAACATGTCGTCGTTGATTAACGGCCCTGCGCGCTGGCTGCCCGGCATCGCAACCGCGAACAAGGCGCCCAGTATTACCATCGCCCGCTTCACGCGACGCGAGTTCCGTCGCGGGTAGCAACTGGCTCAGGCTGCCCAGCGGGCCGGGCGCACCTGGGACGAAACAGGGCACATGGATTTCGGTTGTTCAGGGGGGGCTACCAAATTACCGCTTCTGCCTCCAAGTTTAGACCAATTGATTCAAGTCGGGCCGGCTTTACTCTGTCCCCGCCCTGACACGAAAAACGAACTCGCCGCGCCGGTTGATCGCCTGGCCGGACTCGGTCGAATTGTCGGCGATCGGTTGCTTCTCGCCCATCGCGATTGCGGTAATCGCCGATGCGTCGATGCCGTTGCGAATCAGCAGGTTGCGCAGGGCATCGGCGCGGCGCCGCGACAGCGCGAGATTGTAGGCATCCGAACCGATATCGTCGGTGTAGGTGTAGATTTCGATCTGGATGTCGCCCGCCCGCTTGATCCGTTCGATGATACGCGTGACCTTGGCCTGCGACACCGGCGTCAGCTCGGCTTCGTCGTATTCGAAGTTGACGAGTTGAGGCTTATCGAGACTGACAGTTTCGGGTTCGCTGACATTGATTCGCACGGTCGCAGTCGCGGTTGCCGATGCGCCGTGATTATCGGTAACGGTGTATTTGAAGGTATCGACGCCGACGAATCCCTCGAGCGGCCGGTAGACCAGGTTGTTTTCCGCGTCGAAGGCGAGTCGGCCGGTCTCGGGCTGGCTGACGTCGACGATTTCCAGCGGGTCGTCGTCGGCGTCGCGGTCGTTGGCCAGCAATTGTCGCGACGTGACGACGAGAATGCCGTTGGCGTCGATCTGGAACTGATCGTCGCCGAGTACAGGCGGCGAATTTTGCCGAGGCGGTGGTGGCGCGACAAGGCTTGCCCCAACCGGCTCCAGACAGCCGAAAGGATTGACCTCCACCCCGCGCAACGAGTTGTCGCAATGATCCATCGGATCGCGCTCGTGGTCGGCATCCTCGTCGGTCGGTAGCGGCAACTGGTCGGTGCCGTCGCTTGTGAGCCGCGCGACCCGCAGGCGCCCGTCGTCGAGTTCGAAATCGACGCTGGTCGCCTGGAACAATTGCCCGAAGCCCTCGTAGACGCGGAAACGCGCGGCGAGGGCATCGAAGCGTGCCTCGGCGAACTGGTTTTTCGCGCTGTTGAGTTCGTTTTCGGCATCGAGCAGGTCGATCAGGTCGCGCTGGCCGATGAAAAACTCCTCCTTGTATGACTCGACTGTCTGGCCGGCTTTGAGCACATGAGTCTCGAGGAATCCGAGCTGGCGCGCCAGCGAGGTGTCCGCGATCCAGGCGAGACGCAAGGTATTGATGACCTGGCGGCGCACGCGCGCGGCGAACTCCTTTTGCTCGAACACGGCGCTGATGCTCTTTTGTTGTTCGGCCTCGTCGCGCCCGCCGCGATAGAGGTTATAGCTCAGGTTGAGTACGAGGCTGGTCTCATCGGTATTACCCGGCAAACCGCCGATATCGTCGCCGTGCTCGGTGGCGAGGCGCAAGTCGACGGACGGGTAACGCGTGCGCAGCGAGCGCCGATGATCCGCTTGCGCCGCGAGCACGTTTTGTTCGGCGACCTGCATCGCCGGATGATTCGAGAGCGCCTGGTCGATCAGCGCGTCCAGTTCCGTCTCGGGCAGTATCGGCAGAGCGGGTTCAGACATTGCGAAGGGATCGACGTAGCGGCCGAGTACCTGATGCAGGCGCGTGGCGGCGTCCTCGAGGTTGTTCTGCTGCGCGACCAGGCTGGCCTGGGCGCGCGCGAGGCGTCCCTCGGTTTGCTGCAGTTGCGAGCGCCGGCCGACGCCCGACAGGTTACGCTCGCGAACTCGCGCGAGAATATCCTCGTGCGCGGCAACGTTTTCCTGCGCGAGCTGGTACAGCCGCCGCTGTTTGAGTACGTCGAGGTATGCCTGGACTGCCTGCAGCGCTATATTGTCGGCGGTATCGTAAATATCGAACAGGGCGGCCCGCGCGCGGGCATTGGTCTGCTCGACCTGGAACGTGGTGTCGTAACCGTTGAACAGGTTTTGCGTCACCGCCAGTTCGAAGGTCGAGCTCTCGTAGTCGACCGAGGTGTTGCCGGTAGCCGGCGAATCGGTGTCGTAGGTCCCGGTCGAGGCCTCGATATCGATGCTCGGCCGCCAGCCGCTCTCGGCGATACGCTGATCGCCGACCGCCTGTCGGTAGACGTGGATTTTTTCCTTGACCTCGGGGTGCGCGCTGATCGAATCGACCAGCATGTCGGTCATGTCGAGCGCGGCGGCGGGCAGCAGCGAGCCGAGCCACAGGATCGTTCCCGTGGTCCATTGTGCCAAAATCGAGCCGCGACCGTTGCCTGCGATCATTCCTGTTCCAGTTTGATGGGATTGCCAGTCCTGCCGGCGATTGCCGTATCCTGCGCCGACAATCCTAGTTTCGGGAAGGCGCGCGGAGAGAGAATTGCCTAACACTTTCCACAATTTGCGCCGCCGCCGGCAGGTTATTAATAAATAAAATTAAGAATTAGTGTTAAGTTATTGATGATAATAACTTAGTTTGGAGCGTATTCAACCAAAAAAAGCGTCGATCGTGATCGGGCGAGAGGGTTTTGTGACCTATTTAATCGTACCGCAACGCGGAACTAGGAGCCGTAGAGGACGAAGGCGAGCACCGCCGAAGCGGCGAGCCCGAGGGCGATGATGATCCAGTCCGAAGAAGTGTAGGACTTGCGCGCTCGGGGCGCTTCCGTCTCCTGCGTGATGGCGGTGAAGTTTTTAAGGTCGGATTCGTCGATCCGGCCCTTGCGTTGCAGCTTCTTGAGCAGCTGCGAGCGGATTTCGATGTACTGCTCCCGCCAGATCAGATCGTTGGCGTAGGTCTTGGCCAGAATTCGCAGCGGGGAGCCGTGCTGTTCCATCACTCGGGATTCTGTGCGTTGATTTGCTGATTGAGACTTTGCAGGCGCGTGTCTTCAGGAAAAATCTTGAGCCCGGTGACGATGTAATTCGAGGCGTCCGCATACTGCCGCCGCGCGATCAGTCTTTCCGCTTCCGACAGGTAAAGGTCGGCGAGCGCCTTGTCTTTCAACAGGTAATGCTTGGGGTCGACCCGCTTGATCAGCGGAATGACTGTCGTCAGATCCTCGCCGCTCGCTGTTTTGACCAGCTTTTTCTCGGCAAGATAACGCTTGTATAGCGAGGTCAGGCTGGTTATCAGCCGATCGTGTTGCTCCTTGATCTGGTCCTCGATGGTCGATAGCGCGACCGAATCCGGATAGTGCCGCTTGGCCTGGGCCAACAGGCTCAGCGCCTGCGGGTAATCGTAAAGGCCCTCCTTGGGCTGGAAGACCGAACGAATGCGATCGCGGTAAAAGGTGATGATTTCGCGCCGCAGGCCGACCGAAATGATTTTCTGCTGCTCCGGATCGAGCTGATCGAGACCCCAGATGGTTTCGATCATCAGCGCCTTGTCGCCGTTCTTGATTTTCTGGATCTTGTCGTGCAATGCCTGTTCGGCCTGGAAGGCAAGGAACGGTTTGTAGCCGACGCCGGCGCCTATGATCAGCAGAAACACGAAGCCGAGCACAATCGTCTTGGTATGCGATTTCTTTTCGCGCATGCCGTCGGCGAACTTGGCGACGCTGTCGATGCGATCCTCGCGTACG
>JBFGQE010000256.1:0-4135 GCA_041564355.1 Gammaproteobacteria bacterium
GCCTGGTTGTCGTCTTGCAGCATGTAGCGGTAAGCCACCAGATTGATCGCGCCGACCGCGCTTGCGGCGAGCAGGACGGCCAGCGCGAAGATCCACAGGAAACGCCGCGCGTCCTGCTGGCGAGGAGCGATTTCGGTTCGTGTCGTCGACCTGGCAATCATGGTGTGCTTCATCCGGAACATTCAGTTTGCGACGGTCATCGAGTATTCGGATCGGGAATTTCAATCCATAGCGCCTGGCCGCTGCGTCCGCTTGTACGGCGGCAGTCGGCGACCGCTCCGAACGATCCAATGCAAAGACCCCCGGTTGCCTCGAAACTTTGGTAGCGGTACGACTTGTCGCCGCGTGTCCGGCGTCGCTGAGGAGGCGAAAGCCCGTATGTTTCCGAAATTGGTTACCGTGTAAATTCGGTTTCGCGTGCACGATCCAGCCGTGCCGGGTGCGGCGTTACGAGTATCGATTGAAGTTCGACACGTTTGCGTTGAGCCATTCGTCGACGACCTGGCCAACTTCGATATAGGCCATGTCGGGCTCGGTCGATTGGGCCGCATCGGCAAGGCCAACAACCACCCGCACCGGACTCGTCGCGCTCATTGGCCGGAAACGCGCGGGGTCGGCCTTGCCGAACAGCACGACGAGTGGGCAATTCAGCGCCGCGGCGGCATGGGCAGGTCCCGTGTCTACCGATATGCAGCTGTGTGCAAGCGACAATAGCGCCAGCAGCCGACGCAGCGGAAGGTCGTCGGCGACGACGATTACCCGGTTGTCGGACCGGCAATCGGCCAAGATATCGTGACACATGCCGAGTTCCGCGGCGACACCACACAGCAACACCTGGGCGCGCGGCAGGCGAGCGCAAATCTCGTCGATTACCGCCGCCCAGTTGCGCGGCGGCCAGTACTTGGTATTGCTGTTCCGATCCACGCGTCCGCGACGCGTCGTACGGCGGTTCCCGGCCTGCACGCAGACCAGCGGCGCCGCCGGATCGACGCCCCGCTGATGCAACCATTGCCGGCAGGCCTCGCGCTCGCCGTCGCTGACGAACAGCTCGGTATACGGCGCCACCGACTCGCGCATCGGTGGCGCGAATCCGCCCGGCGACAGGCCGGCAAGACGCAGCCAGGTTTCGCAATAGTGCTCGCCGGGGACCGGTACCAGGTCGAGCTGACTGGCACTGTTGTCGCGCCGAATACCGGCGCGCGCCAGCAAACGATAGGAACGCGGGTCGGTTTCGCAAATCCAGACGTGGCGATGGCGCATGCCGCGTAGCGTCTCCACGAGTCGGCGCTGGCTGCGATCGAACCAGTACGGTGCAGCGCGCGAATCGATGCTGAAGACGTTTCGCACGTAAGGCATTTGCTCGAACAGTGACGCGTTGACCCGGCCAATTGTCACCAGATCGCAAGCGCTTCCGCCACGCTGGTACAACACGCGCAACAATGGAGTTATCAGCACCATGTCACCGAGCGCGCCGAATCGGCACACCAACGGGTGCAAGTCTTCTCCCGCTTGCTGACTCATAGCCGCTAAGGGTATCCAGGATCGAGAAAAACCGGCATTCTAACCTGTCGCCCCGGCGAACGGCACCGGCATCGGGGTAACGATGCAAGTCCAGTCCGCAATTACCGCGAGCGCAGGCAAACAATTTGAGCCGCCAATTGTCGGCGGCGGGGCTCCCGATGCTGGTCGCAACGCCTAATTGACGGTATTATCGCTGAACCGTTACCGCCCGATCCCGGACCTGGCGGTCTCCCGCTCGTTATTTCGTTCACTGATAATACACATCGTGTCTCGGCCCAAGATCGCCATTTTTCGCAAGCGTCTACTTTCCTACACCGAAACGTTCATCGCCGACCAGGGACAGATGCTGACGCGGTTTCAGCCGCTCTATTGCGGGTTTACCGCCGATCGGTCAGGCCGTCACCTGATCGATTCCACCCCCCGATTCCTGCTGCAGGATCATTGCCGTTTTCCATCGTTGTCGAAGTTCATGTTCCGCTTCGGTCTGGGAGGCGGCCGTTCCTGGGTAAACGCACTGGCGGCGGAGTCACCACGCCTGGTGCATGCGCATTTTTTCAAAGACGGCATTGACGCGGTCGAACTCGGTGCGCGCTTACGGTGTCCGGTGGTGACGACACTGCACGGACACGATATCACCAAACGGAACATCACTCGCAGAGCGCGCCAGAATCAGCAATTTTTCGAGCGCGTCGATTGCGTGATTGCGGTATCGCGCTTCATCGCCGAGCAGGCGCTCGCGCGCGGCTGCCCCGAACACAAGCTGCGGCAACACTACATCGGTATTGACCTCGAGCGCTTTTCGATGCCGAAACGGGAATCGGAACGACCGAGTCTTTTATTTGTCGGCCGCCTGGTTGAAAAGAAGGGCTGTATTTACCTGCTCGAGGCGATGACGCAATTGCAACCGAAGTTTCCGGAACTCGAGCTTTGCGTCGTCGGCGACGGCGTGCTCGGCCCTGAATTGCAACGCGAGGCGCAGGCGCGTGGCCTGAAAGTCGAATTCGCCGGCGCCGAATCCGCCAGCCGGATCCGTGAACGCCTCGCGCGCAGCTGGCTGTTCGTCGCCCCGAGCGTAACCGCCAGAGACGGCGATGCCGAGGGACTGGGGATGGTGTTTCTCGAAGCCCAGGCCCTACAGACACCGGTCGTGAGCTTTGCCAGTGGCGGTGTGGTCGAAGCGGTCGCACATGAAACCACCGGGCTGCTGTGCCCCGAGCGAGACGTTGATTGTCTTGCACAAAATATCGCCTGCCTGCTTGAAGACTCGCGCTTGCGCCAGCAAATGGGTCTCGCCGGCCGCCGACGCGTGGAGGCGCAGTTCGACATACGCAAGCAATGCGCCCGTCTGGAAGAAATCTACGAGGAGATTTGCTGATGTTCGCATCGGTCATCTTCACCACCTACAACCATCCTAAATGGCTTGAGAAAACCCTGTGGGGCTTTTCCGTGCAAACCTACCGCGATTTCGAAATCATCGTCGCCGACGACGGCTCCGGCGACGAGACCCGCGAGGTCATCGAGCGCCTCCAGGGCGAAATCGATATCCCGATCCGCCATCTCTGGCAGGAGGACGACGGCTTTCAGAAATGCCGTATTCTGAACAAGGCGATCGTTGCGAGCCGTGGCGAGTACCTGATTTTCACCGATGGCGATTGCATACCCCACCCCGACTTCGTCAAGAACCATGTCGAACTCGCCGAGCCCGATACGATGCTTTCGGGCGGTTATTTCAAGTTACCCCTCGAGGTGTCTCGCGCGATCACGCGCGACGACATCGAGCGCGGCGACGCGACTCGACCCGGCTGGCTGCTGCGCCACGGCGTGCCGTTTACGCCAAAAATCGCTAAGCTCCATTCGCACCCGGTGTTCGGTGCGATCCTCGACGCATTGACGATTACCCGTGCGACCTGGAACGGACACAGCTCGTCGACATGGAAGAAGCACATCCTCGCAACCAACGGCTTCGACGAGCGCATGCAATATGGCGGACAAGATCGCGAATTCGGCGAGCGGCTGATGAACATGGGCATCAAGGCCAAGCAAGTGCGCTATCGCTGCAGCTGCGTGCACCTCGACCACGGGCGCGGCTACGCCAGGCCCGAATCGATCGAGAAAAACCGGAAAATTCGCAAACACACTCGGCAGCACCGAATCAAGCGCACCGAGTACGGCATCGATTCGCAGGTCGAGACGCCCGCCGAACCCGCCGGCTGATTTCCGCGACCGACTTCACCCCGGCACTACCCGCACGATTGCGCGATTTGCTAGAGACGTGACAGGCAACCCTCGAAGCCGGGCTCGACCTGGACGACGATACGACCCGGTACGTCGAGCTCGACCAGCAGTCGGTCGGCCGCGTGTCGCGCATCGACATAATCCAAAAGCACCAGGTGGCGCTCGCCGGCAGGCAACTGACCAAATGCCATCTGCGAAGCTTGTCGGGGCGCATCCATTGCGCTTCGATGTTGCGGTACCGCGGTTCGTCGAAGTATCGCAGTCTGATCGCCGCGCAGGGATGACATGATCATCCACCCTTGCCGACTACCCGGCCCGCCGATAAGATGATCGCGCAATGCCGCTGACGCCCAGTGAAATCGAGACCTACCGCCGCGAC
>JBFGQE010000257.1:0-4118 GCA_041564355.1 Gammaproteobacteria bacterium
CCTTTCATGCCTCGCATCATGTTGGCCATACCGCCCTTGCTGCCCATTTTTTTCATCATGCGTTGCATTTGCTTGTGCTGTTTCAGCAATCGATTGACGTCCTGGATTTGCGTGCCGGAACCCTGTGCGACCCGGCGCTTGCGCGACCCGTTAATCAGCTCGGGCCTGCGCCGCTCCTGCGGGGTCATCGAATCGATGATCGCGACCATGCGCTTCATCTGCTTTGCCTGGCCCGGGTTTTGCAGCGCTTGCGCGGCCCCGGCGCCCATCCCGGGCAGCTTGTCGAGCATACTGCCGAGGCCGCCCATTTTCTCCATTTGCGCGAACTGGTCGCGTAAATCCTCGAGATCGAAGCCCTTGCCTTTCTTGACCTTGCGCGCGAGTTTTTCGGCCTTTTCGTGATCGACTTTTTCCTGCGCCTGCTCGACCAGCGACAGGATATCGCCCATGCCAAGTATGCGCGACGCGATGCGGTCCGGGTGAAAAGCTTCCAGCGCGTCGGTTTTTTCACCGGAACCGATAAACTTGATCGGTTTACCGGTGATGTAACGTACCGACAGCGCCGCGCCGCCGCGCGCGTCACCATCGGTCTTGGTTAGCACGACACCGGTCAGCGGCAGCGCGTCGCCGAAGGCTTTCGCCGTGTTAGCCGCGTCCTGGCCGGTCATGTTGTCCACCACGAACAAGGTCTCGACAGGTTCCACCGCGTCATGAATCGCGCGGATTTCGCTCATCATCTGCGCATCGATATGCAGCCGACCGGCGGTGTCGAGAATCAGTACGTCGGAGGACGCCTTGCGCGCCGCGTCGACCGCCTCGCGCGCGATGCTGACCGGCTGTTGCTCACTGCTGCTCGGATGGAAATCGACCCCGACCTCGGCGGCCAGCGTTTTGAGCTGTTCGATCGCGGCCGGGCGGTAGATATCCGCGCTCGCGACCATGACTGATTTTTTCTCGTTCTCCGCGATCCGGCGGGCAAGCTTTGCCACCGTCGTGGTCTTACCCGCACCCTGTAAACCCGCGAGCAGGACAACCACCGGCGGCTTGTGCCGCAGGTCGATTCCGTCGTGGCTATCTCCCATGATTGCGACGAGTTCATCGTTGACGACCTTGATCAATGCCTGTCCCGGGGACAGGCTGCCAACAACCTCCTGGCCCAGCGCCTTTTCGCGCACGCGCTCGATAAATTCCTTGACCACCGGCAGCGCAACATCCGCCTCGAGCAGCGCCAGGCGCACCTCGCGCAGGCTGTCGCGGATATTGTCTTCGCTAAGACGCCCCTGTCCGCGCAGGTTCTTCAGCGTGCGCGACAGGCGATCGGTCAGATTTTCGAACATGGGCAGGACTCGTTGTCGATGACGCCCGGATTATACCAGCGCGGCGGTCAGAAAAAACCGTCTCGCAGCGGCGACGGCTCAGAACTTGAACACCTCGCCGCCCTTGAGCTGATGCACGTTGAACTCGGGCATCGCGTCGACACATTCCTGGTAAATCAATTCCTCGTCCCCGGGCTTGAAATGGGTTAGCCATACGTCGGGGCGATGCTTCATTTTGACGATGTCTTCGCCGAGTAACCGCGGGCAGTAATGTTTCGAGATTTTACTGATTTCGATGTCGTTGTTGGAAAATGCCGCTTCGACAAACAAAAGGTCGATATTCTCGTAGCCGTTCAATATGTTCCACAGATTGTCATTGGTCGTGGTGTCGCCGCTGAAGGCGACGTTGGCGCGGCGTGACGACACGCAGTAGCCAACGCCCGGTACGGTATGATTGACTTCGATCATTTCGATTTCGCGCGAACGAATCGTGACCTTGTCGCCCGGATTCATGACACGAAAATTCAGCGACGGATTATCCCTGGTCGGCAGTTCTGAAAAATCCGGCCAGATTACCCAGTTGAACACGTGCGCCTTGAGCGCCTTGATCGTCTTTTCCTGCGCGTGCACCATGATCGGTTCATCGTGAACGCCGAACATGCTATCGGCGAGCAGCGGCAGGCCGACAATATGGTCCATGTGCGAATGGGTGAGGAAAATATGCCGAATGCCGGTCATGTGATTGAGCGGCAAATCGCCCAGCCCGGTACCGGCATCAATCAACAAATCGTCGTCGATGAGGAAGGAGGTCGTCCTCAGGTTTGCCCCGATTCCGCCTGCCCATCCCAAAACTTTTATCTGCATTTGATCAAGTCGTTAATTGGTAAAGACTCTGGCTAGCCCAACCCCCGGGGAGCATTTCCAGGCGAACGCAATCGGAAGCAATTGCGCAAATGTACCTGACTTACTAGCGAGTGCAAATTCAGGATCGCATCCAAACCTTTATAGTATAGACGATTGACGATAAAAACCCGGTCGGATCGCGGTTTTCGATGCGGCGCCGCAGCGGTCGGGGATAAGCTCGCGGTAGTGCGAATACCCCTGATTTCAGTTACACTTGAAACCCTCAATCACTGACCGGTCATCATGCTCCCCACCATCGCTAGCGCGCTTGCGACCTTATTTTACTGCCTCTCTGCATTTTTGATTTACCGGCAGCTGGATGCGGCGCAAAACCGGCGGTGGATCGCGCTCGCGCCAGGGCTGCTCGCGATGTTTTTGCAGGCCGTTGCGCTGAACAACCTGATTATCCAGCCGCAGGGGCTGAATCTCGGCTTCTTCCCTGCGCTGGCGCTGATCGCCTGGCTGATTTCGATCCAGATTCTGCTTAGCAGCATCTACCGGCGTATCGAAAGCCTCGGCATTTTGGTATTTCCGGTCAGCGGACTGGCGACGGTTTTTGCCAGCCTGCACCTGTCCGACCACCTGATCACCACCAGTGGCAGCGCGATCCAGGGGCACATCATGATCTCGGTCGTCGCCTACAGCCTGATCACCCTTGGCGCATGCCAGGCGGGCCTGCTCGCCTACCAGGACCGCTCAATTCGACAACACCATCCCGGCGGATTCATTCGTTTTTTACCGCCTTTGCATGACATGGAAACGCTGCTTTTTCAGTTTCTCGCCTTCGGTTTTGTCTGCCTCAGCGCCTCGCTGGTCAGCGGTTTCATTTATCTCGAGGATATCTTCGCGCAAAGCCTGGTGCACAAAACGGTGCTGTCTATCGTCGCATGGGTCATTCTGGGCATCCTGCTGTTCGGCCGGGTCAAGTTCGGCTGGCGCGGCAAGACCGCGATTCGCTGGACGCTCTCGTCTTTCGGATTCCTGATGCTGGCCTTTTTCGGCAGCAAGCTGGTTCTCGAATTCATTCTTGCCTGATTCGCGACGCGGCGCTTGAACGAAATCCCTCTTTACTGGTTTTTCATCGCATTTTTTGCGCTGATCCTGATGTCGGCCTTTTTTTCCAGTTCGGAAACCGGGTTGATGAGCCTGAATCGTTACCGTCTCAAGCATCTCGCCGAGAAGAATCATGGTGGCGCGCTGCGCGCGGTGGAATTGCTGAAGCGGCCGGACAAACTGATCACGTTGATTCTGCTCGGCAACAACTTCGTCAACGTGTTGATCACACAGCTCGCGACCTACATCGGGTTTCGCCTCTACGGCGAAGCCGGCATTGCGATCGCGGCCGGCGTATTGACGCTGGTGTTACTGCTGTTCGCCGAGGTGACGCCGAAAACCCTTGCCGCGACCAATCCCGAACGTATCGCGCTACCGGCGGCCTATCTGTATCGACCGCTGGCGCGGATCATGCTACCGCTGGTGGTCACGATCAACTGGATGGCGAAGATGATTCAGCGCATGTTCCTGGTGTCGGCCAAGTTCAGCGATGGCGACGCGCTGACTCCGGAAGAATTGCGCGTCGCGGTGAACGAAACCAGCGGCCTGATTTCCGACCCGCACCGCGACATGTTGCTCAGCATTCTCGATCTCGAGAAGGTCACCGTCGATGACATCATGGTGCCGCGAAGCGAAATCGTCGGCATCGACCTGGAAGACGACTGGCATGAGACACTAAATTTGATCACCAACCTGTCCTATACACGGATACCGGTCTTCTCCGGGAATATCGATAATCTGATCGGAGTGGCGCAAATGCGCAAAGTACTGCCGCTGTTGCTCAATGACGATTTCAGTCCCGAGAGCCTGGTCGAGTTGACCCGCGAGGGCTACTTCATTCCCGAG
>JBFGQE010000258.1:0-4075 GCA_041564355.1 Gammaproteobacteria bacterium
CCGAGCGCGAAGATGTTCGGCGCCGTGGTGCGCTGGTAGAGATCGGTGACGACGTAACCCTTTGGGTCTACCTCGACGCCGGCCCGCTCGAGCCCGAGTGCCGAGGTATCGGGATACCGACCGATCGCGTAGATCACCTGCTCGACGGCGTCGAGCCCGGTACCGCGGTTATCCTCCAGGTCGAAGCGGCCATCGTTGCGCAGCGCGATCCGGGTAATCTCGCTCTCGGTTCTCAGTTCGATACCGCATTTGCCGAGTTCCTCGAACAGCAGGTCACGCAACAGGCTGTCGAACTCACGCAGCACGTGGCGTTTACGCAGGAACATCGTGACTTCGCTGCCGAGTGCGCTGAGCACGCCTGCGAGTTCGACCGCGATATAACCCGAGCCGGCGATCGCGACGCGCTGCGGCAGCGACTCGAGCGCGAAGAATCCGTCGGAGGTAATCGCGTACTCGATTCCGGGCACCTCGGGTAACCCGGGCCGCGTGCCGGTAGCGATTACGATGTCGCGCGCCGTGTAGTATTGGTCGCCGACAGCCACCGTGTGCATATCGACAAGGCTCCCGGTGCCGTCGATTTCGACGATTCCGAGATCGGAGAGATACCGATGGTAATAGCGGTTGATGTTGTCGATGTAGCGCTCGCGGTTAGCGACCAGTGTCGCCCAGTCGAAGCCGTCGACAGTCAGGTCGAAGCCGTAGCCGCCGGCGTCGTGAAACTGGTGCGCGAGATTCGCGCCGAACCACATGATTTTTTTCGGCACGCAGCCCACGTTGACGCAGGTGCCGCCGACCTTGCCGTGTTCGACGATCGCGCATCGCTGTCCGTAGGCTGCCGCACGCTCGGCCAGCGACAGACCGCCGCTGCCGGCACCGAGGGTAATGACGTCGAAATCGTAGGCCTCGCTCATCTTCGCTCCGCTTGCACTGCGCGCGACTGTAGCAGTTTTGCTATGGATTTTTTACCCCCCCGCGAACATAATTCGGTTGGACCGCATACGGTTAGGCCACATTCGTCTGGACCGCATTCGGTCCACGGTCAACACCGGAGGGCCCATGTTCAGAACGCTACGTTTCCTCTTCACGCATTCGCTCGCCCTCGCGATCGGATTTGCGCTGGGAGTCTACCTGTTGCCGATTCTGACCGAACCCGACGGCCCTTCCGATGCCGACGTCGTCGCCGCATCGCAGCGAGCGATGTTCAGCGCCCGCTTCCGGCGCGATCTCGAGGGCAGCGATTTCCTGCACTGGGGCGACGGCCAGGTGTCGATCACCGGGCAGCGCATCGGCTTCATGGGCAGGCTCGCGCCGGGCCCGGATTATCGCCTGTACCTGACGCCCGAGTTCGTCCAGACCGGCGACGCGTTCATGGCGATCAAGTCCCGTTCGGTGCAGATAGGACACGTCAAGACCTTCGACAATTTCATCCTCGAGATTCCACCGGGCATCGATCCGGCCGACTATCGCGGGCTCCTGGTCTGGTGCGAATCCTTCGCCATGTTCATCACCGCCGCCGGTTACCGCTGAGGCCGATCCGCGGACTCAGAAGTTGAGCGAGGTGCCGCCGTATAGCTTGCCCTCGGAATTCTCGACGTCGTAACCGTAGTCGAGAAACAGATCGGTCTTGACGAAGGCGTCGATCTTCCAGCGGAACCCGGTGCCCACGGTATACTCCCAGTCGCTCAGCTTGATCGATTCGAGGTCGTCCCAGACGTTGCCGATATCGACGAACAGCGTGTGACGCAAATGCGGGCGTTTGCGGTAGGCGAAAACGTATTCGATATTGGTAAAAATGCGCGCGTCGCCGCGATCGTCGAAATCTTCGAGCCCGCGCAGCGTCGAGCCGCCGCCGAGGCCGAATCGCAGTCGACCGAAAGGACTGTCATTGGAAGCGGCGAAGATCAGACGATATTCGAAACTGTCGTAAGGGTTGATCGGCCTGAAGCCGCGCACTTCGAAAGTTACGATGTTCGACGTGTAGTCGGATCCGAGCCAGTCGAAACCGCGCTCGAACGACAACGAGTAATAGCTTCCGAATCGGCGGTTGTTATCGCGATGAACGTTGTTGAGTCGAAGGCCGATGACGGCGCGATTGAAAATGCCGGCCTCGACCGCATCCAGCGATTCGGGATACGGTCGATCGAGTTCGACCTCCTCGAGCAACAGCCCGGTCGACAGAGTTAAAGGGATCGACCAGCCGTCAACGTGCCAGTCGCGCGACACCTCGAAGGCGAACTGGTTGGTCGTCTCGATATTTTCGAAATCTTCTACCTCGGTATTCTCGACTATGCGCTCGAACTCGAATTCGAGTTCGTAGGGGCGATCGAACAATTCCATGCTGTATTCGATTTCGAATTCCTCGGCATCGTCGCCGTCGTTCTGATTCTCTCTTTGCAACAGGGCCTGCAGCGATTGGTCGGCGCCGTTAAGGTTGTTCATGCGCAGGCGAAAGCCGGCCTTGACGTCGCCTTCATTGTTGCGACTGGCGCGGGGCAATAGCAGGGTATAGCGTTTCTCGACCAGGTCCAGCCGAAATACGACTTCCCCGACGGCATCGCGCTCGCTGGAAAAGCGAATTTCACGAAACAGCCCGCGATCGAGTAATTCCTGGCGCGCAGCATCGATTGCCTCGCGTGTCAGGATTTTACCCGGACCGAGATCGGTCCACTTTTGCAGGTATTTTTCCTGGGTTCGTGCGTTGCCGCTAACGATGAAACGGGCAATCGGCTCGCCGAGCGTGGTTGCGTCGATCTCGTCAACGGCGGCTGCCACGCCGGGCAGAAGCAAGCTAGCTCCGGTCAAGGCCAGGCGTAAACCGCGACGCCACAAATTCCTAGGCCTCATCTATCAGTCTTGCGGCCCCCAGAGCAGTCGATCCAGGCTGTCGTCGGCATCGGCCTCGATGATCTTGCGGCCATCGAACTGCACGCCTTCCCGTTTCAGCAACTGCGCCTGCTCGCGATAAGCCTCCGAACCGAACTCGAATGCGAGCGTCCGGTCCGAGCGCACGACCCGGTACCACGGCAGCGGTTCGGGCGAGCGGCCCAATGCGCCGCTGACCATGCGCGAATAGCGCGGGAAACCGGCGGCGCGGGCGACCTCGCCATAACCCATCACGCGGCCGGACGGGATTGCCGCGACCACCTGCCAGACGCGGCGGTCGAACTGGTCCTTGAATCGGCTCATGGCGCGAGTTTACTACCCGGGTCGATGACTGAGAAGGCACCGGCATCGGGTCGCTTTCTTTATCACCGTGTATTATGATTCCGTCCGCCTAATCACGAAAAATGATTAACTACGATGGAACTCAGGCAGCTGCAATCATTGCTCAAACTGATCGAATGTAATTTCAGCGTCAGCAAGGCGGCCGGCGAGATGTTCGTCGTCCAGTCCGCGGTGTCGCAGCACCTGAAGAAACTCGAGGATGAACTCGGCGCCGAACTCTTCATCCGTCGCGGCAAGCGGCTCGTCGGACTGACGGAAATCGGGGAGCAGGTCGCGAGCCAGGCGCGCGTAACGCTGGCGTCGGTCAGCAGCATCCAGGCGATCGGCAAGGATTACATCAATCGCAGCGAGGGCATCCTGCGCATCGGCTGCACGCACACGCAGGCGCGCTACGTGTTGCCGCCGGTGATCAAGGCATTCAATCGCGCCTATTCGAGAGTCGAGGTCCAGATTCACCAGGGCAACCCGCGACAGCTGGTGGAATGGGCGAGCAACGACGAGGTCGATTTCTCGATTTGCACCGAGGAACTGGCCCTGTCGAAGCAGTTGACCAACATTCCGTGCTATCGCTGGAACCGGAGCCTGATCACCTTGCCCGGTCATCCGCTGCACGACCTGGCCAACATCTGCCTCGAGGATCTTTGCGAGTACCCGCTCGTAACTTATGTCTACGGTTTCACCGGCCGCCAGCATTTCAGCGAAACCTTCGAATCGGCCGGTCTCGAGCCGCACGTCGTGCTCAGCGCCGCCGACACCGACATCATCAAGACCTATGTCAACGAGGAGATGGGCGTCGGCATCATTGCCAGCATGGGCTTCGATCCGGCCGACGAAACCTGGCTGCAGGGGC
>JBFGQE010000259.1:0-4052 GCA_041564355.1 Gammaproteobacteria bacterium
GCGCACTGGATTGCGTGGTTACCATTGATCGCGATAAAGCCATCGATGTGCCCGGCCTCGGTAACCGGCTCGATCAATCCCGGGATGAAGTTCGGCGACCAGCCCTGCATCAGGTGCGGGCGGAAATTGGGATGAGTCCCCTTGCTGCCGTCCGCGTTGCGCGGCTGCGCGATACCGCTGCTCAGGATCTGCGAGTTATCCGGTTCACAGACCATGATCTTGGTTGCGGGGCTTTTTTCCTTCAATATTCGCGATACCCCGTTCAAGGTGCCGCCGGTGCCGAAACCGGTGACCCAGTAATCGAGCCCGATATCGGCGAAATCGGCGATGATTTCCTGCGCCGTGGTGCGCGCATGGATCTCGGCGTTGGCCGGGTTGTCGAACTGGCGTGACTGCCACCAGCCGTGCGCCTCGGCGAGCTCGCGCGCCTTGGTGACCATACCGGAGCCCATCTCGGAGGCCGGCGTCAGCACGACCCTGGCGCCGAGAAAACGCATCAGGCGGCGGCGTTCGACGCTGAAGTTTTCCGCCATTACGACCACCAGCGGGTAACCCTTTTGCGCGCAGACCATCGCCAGCCCGATGCCGGTATTGCCGCTGGTCGCCTCGACCACGGTCTGGCCCGGTTTCAGTTCACCGCGTCTTTCCGCGTCCTCGATGACGCCGAGCGCGAGTCGATCCTTGACCGATCCCATCGGATTAAAAGATTCGATCTTGACGTAAAGATTGACCTGCGCGGGAGCAAGATTGTTGATGCGAACCGTCGGCGTGTTGCCTATGGTGTCGAGAATGCTTTGGTAGCGCTTGTTCATGATGAGCCTCCAGTGGTCTGATGCCGGACGACAGGCTGGCCTGCCGCATGTCTAGTGCATGACGCGCGAGCGCTCTGAACTCGACACTATATACCTGCTGACGGCACAAGCAAAATCCGTCTCCCGCTCGATCGGGCCGGCGCGGCTGCCGCGGTCGGCCGCGAGAACCGGTCCCGGGCGACTTGCGACGATATGAGCTGCGATGAAAACCTTGCCCCTGCAAAAATCCGCGCCGTTGAAAATTTATCTCCTCTGGATTTTCCATTAAATAATTTAATGGACAGGGGCGACCAGAGACGAGGTCTCGATAGTCGCATCGATTTTCCGGCGCAAACCGTGACCGACCTCGCGCTCGATCGAGCCAAAAAATGCGCTGCGTTGACTATACTCGTAGCCGATCGGGACAAGTCCGCTTCCCTCGATCGCAAGGCGTCACGAGCAAACAATCGGGCTACGAGAGCTGGAAATTAACAAGATGACACGTTACTCGTTATTTACCTTACTGGCGGCGGTTGTGTTTACCCCGCAGTTCGCGCATGCCCAGGTGTACAAGTGGACCGATGAAAACGGCAAAGTGCACTTCACCGATAAACCGCCGCAACAGCTCGAGGTAAAACCCGAGGTGGTCAGGATCAAGCCGAAGAAAACGAGCTCATCGGCAAAGTTTCCCACGATTGCAAAACTCGAGCCGATCAGGAACCTGGCCGCGACCGATGCGAAATCGGTACTGCTCGAACACCTGTCGCTCGAGTATGACGATAGCAACGGCGATGAGAACGCGCTCGGCACGACCTATAAATACACGCGCGAAGCCGGTGTCAAGGCGGCGAAGTTGCGTCAAAGCGACACGCCTCCCGCTGCCGCGCTGCCCTGCCTGTCGGCCGGTAACCTGACGCTGAACAACGCCAAATATATCCTCAAGCAGGTTGATTTCTCGAAGCCATTCAACGAGGTATTCGAGGACAATGGCTACGCGGTCGCCGCAGACAAGACGTTTGCGATGCAGGAAAGCGCGAGTAACGATTTAAGTCTGGCCGCGGTCGTCACCGACATTCGCCTGGCGCATTGCGGCAGTCGCACCTCGCCCGACCTGCGCACCTTCACGCAAAATGCGACATACCTCAAGGTCCACTGGAAGGTATTCGATAACCTGGCCCGGCGCGTCGTGTTCGAAACCACGTCCGAGGGCATCGACGACCATTTCAAACAATCGCCAAGATACAACGGCGCCGCGATCAGCGCCTCGCTCGCGTTCCGCCAGGCCACCGAGCACTTGCTCGCACAGCCTGAATTCGTCGATATCCTGCTCGCCGCGAGAACGCTTGACGCCGGTTTTTCCGACGCTGGCGAAACCCTCGCGGATATCAATATCGTGCATGGCAATCCGGGCACGAAATTCGTCGGCAAGACCGGGGCTATCGAAAAGGCGTCGGTAACGATCAGAACCGCGGGCGGACACGGCAGCGGCTTCGTGATCTCGAACCCCGGTTACGTTCTGACCAACCATCACGTGGTCGGACAGAACCGCGAGGTCATCGTCATCATGAACGGCAAGGAGCAGCGCGCCGCGGTCGTGCGCAGCCACCCCGGACGCGACGTCGCCCTGCTCAAGCTCGAGCATCGCTTCGACGCCGAGCCGATGCAGATCGATGCCGGTGAGGTTTCCCTGGGCGAGGAAATTTACGTCGTCGGCACGCCGCTCGACGAGCGCCTCGAGTTTTCCATCAGCCGTGGCATCATCTCTGCGCGGCGAGTACTGGAAAAACGCAACTACTACCAGACCGACGCCGCGGTTAATCCCGGCAATTCGGGCGGACCAGTATTCAACAGTTCGGGCAATGTAATCGGCATTACCGTGGCGGGCCTGTTCACCAAAGATGGCGGCTCGAGAAACATTAATTACGTGATACCGATTGTCGATGCGCTCGACGCGCTGAAGATTGCCGCAAGATAGGGCCAGCGAAAACGAAGCAACCGGACCTGCGCAGGGAATAGGCTGTCCGCGCCGAATTAGCGGAAAACGGTGTCTCGCCTGGCCGGGGTCTATCCGAGCATTAATGCAACCGCGATGAAGAATAGCGTCGCCCATAAGCTTGGGCGCAGCAGGTAGTGGAGCAAATTGTGCTCGGCGCCGTCTTGCTCGGAGCGCAGAGGCATGCGCAGGATACCCATATTGATTCCCGTTTTCCTGATCGGTGACACCTTAATAGTCAGAAATCACATTAAGTCAAGCTCGCAAATCAATGTAATGCATGTATTTTTCTTGAAAGGCAGACAAAAACACGGTCTCGCATCTTGCCCGAGAGTTGGTCGTTGACCGCCGAACTGGGTTACCATCGCCGGACTATGGATATGAGTATCAATTTTGTTGTCGGGGTGCTGGCGATCGTTTACGGCATCTATAGCTTTATCCGCCGCAAGACCGCCCCCGAAAAAATCGAGAAGCTGCAGACCATGATCGAACGCAACGGCGAGAGGATGGGCCATTCCATCCATCTGTTCGGTTACACGATCTTGCCGATTATTGCCGGCCTGCTGCTGCTGTACGCGCACTACCGGGCCTGAAGCCCGCGCCCCCGAGCGGGGTAAAGGGTTGCGCCTGGTCGACCCTTCGCTGCAACGCATTTCATTGACGCCAAGTGAAAAGCCGACGCTATCGCGAGCCCGTTATTCGGCGGCCGGACGGCTCCCGTTTCTCGACATGCGCTGGCGGCTCATCGGTTCGGCCGCTCGGGCGACGACCCTTCGGATCATCAGTTGGCCGACCAGACCATGGAGGCCGCCTGGTCGATTTTTCGCCCGAATTTCAGTCGGCGCAAGCCCGCGGGTATGTGAATGAACACCGGGAAGATTGCCCAGAAGAAAAACAGGCCGACCAGAATGTAGCGCAGGCCATCGAGCAGACCCGGGTCACCTTTACCGCAAATTTCCTTGGTGTCATTGCGGTACGCGTAACCATTGAATTTGCCCGAACGGCCATCGTCTTCTCCGGCAACAACGACGTAATCGCCGCTTTTCAAAATCCATGGCTGATCGAGGTGGAGATCGATTACACGATTGTCCCCCTGGATTTCGAATTCGACGCTACGAACGTCGATCGCCCGGTAAGATTGAACCCTGCCTTCTATTTTGCGCAACATGCCAGTCATTCCAAAAAAATTTAAATACCCCCGATCGTTTCCCGTTACTGCCCGGCTTCCCGGGCTGCTCAAACACTCGTCTCCGGTCTTCGAGGCTCCC
>JBFGQE010000260.1:0-4039 GCA_041564355.1 Gammaproteobacteria bacterium
CCCTGGTGGTCGGGCGCGAAGCGGAGAGGAAAATCCTCTCCGAAGCCCTCGAGGAGGCGCGCCAGGGTAGCGGCAACATCGCCCTGATTCGCGGTGAACCGGGAATCGGCAAGTCTTGCCTGGCAAGCACTTTCGCCGAATCGGTCGAGGATGAGAACACCTGGATTTTTTACGGCCAGTGCCACGAGACGCTGGGCTCGCCGCCATTCTGGCCGTGGCTCCAAATCCGCAAGGCGCTGCAGTTGATCGACGACAGTCAGGACCTGTCCCCGGCATCCATTTTCGAGAGCCTGGTGAGCGCGGAGTCGCAGCCGCAGAATCGGTCCGCTTCGTTGTTCACCGGCGATGGCGGCGCCGAACAATTTCGGCTTTTTACCAAAATTGCCAACCTGCTCTTTCAGTATGCGTCGCGCAGGACACTGGTACTCGTTATCGATGACCTGCACTGGGCCGACCGCTCCTCGTTACTGCTGCTGAACCATTTGTGCCGAAACTTATCCGGCGAAGCGATGCTGGTGATCGGCACTTACCGCGATATCGAGGTCACGCGCAAGCATCCGCTGTTCGAAGCGCTGAGCGAGATCAATCGACTAACGACCTTACGCCGAATTCATCTCAAGGGGCTCTCCGAGCAGGACGTGACCGGCTACATCGAAAGCACGGTCAATGAAGTCCTGCCGCCCGAAATACTGAAATCTTTGTATGAAAAAACCGAGGGTAATCCGCTGTTCGTCTCCGAGGTCGCGCGAATGCTGCAGCAGGAAAGAAACAACCTGACCGGCAATCAATGGATCGTCGAGATACCGGAAGGCATCCAGGAAGCCATCGGTCGGCGCCTGAATCAGCTTTCCGAACCGTGCAACGAATTGCTGTCGCTGGCGGCCGTGATCGGGCGCAAGTTCAACCTGCAGGTGCTCAACAAGCTGGTGCCCGACTCGGAACAGCTCGGTTTGCTCGATGCTCTCGAGGAGGCAGTCAACCGGGGGATGATCGAAGAGCGGCAGAGCGCGCTGGCGGAGTTCCAGTTTTGCCACGTGCTGATCAGGGACATCCTTTACGAGGAACTCAGTCTCGCGAAAAAGATCCTGTTGCATAAAAGGGTCGCCGACGCCCTGGTCGAGTTGCGTAACGAGAGATCGGATTACTCGGCCGGCGAGATCGCACGGCATTACTACCAGGCGCTGCAGGGGGGCCAGGGCGTCAAGGCGGTCGACTACGCGCTGGAAGCGGCGAAACACGCCGAGAAAATGGCGGCCTTCGACGAAGCGATCGGCTACTACGAACTCGCGCTCGATGTCATCAGCGTCGATGAAGGGCATCACCTGGAGCGGCGTCCGCAAATCTATTTCGACATTGCCATGTGCAAGCATGCACTGGGGGTGGCTACCCAGAGTGGTCTGGAGGCCTACTACCAATGTATCGAGGTGGCCCGCGAACAAAAAGATTACAAGGTGTTCGCCGATGCCGCCTGCCGCATCGTCTACGTGGGTCGTGCCTTCAAGCGCGCGCACGAATCACTGCGGACGATCGAGGAGGCCTTGTCCTATCTCGACGACGACGATCTCGCCACCCGCGCCAACACCATGGCGCATCACTCGATGGCTTTGAGTTTCAACAATCGCCGGCGCGAAGCGGAAAGGGTTGCCAAGCAGGCGGTCGAGGTTGCGGTCGAAAGCGGCGATGCGAATGCGCACAGCAATGCGTTATGCATGGCGCTGCTGGTGCTGCGGGGGCGGCCCGAAAAGCTGTCCGAACGCATTCGACTCGGCGAGCATGCGCGCGCGTTGTCCGAGGAGGCCGATTCGACGGGCCAGGATTCGCTGGAGTGGCTGATCCTGTCGTACCAGGAAAAAGGCGATATGACGCGCGTCCGGGAATTGATTTCTGATCTCGAAATTGCCGTATCGCGCTCGCTGCGATTCAAGTCGCGCTATTTCGTGGTCGGCGCCGAGGCTTGCCTGGCGTTGTTCGACGGTCGCTGGGAGCACGCGGAATCCCAGATCGAAGAGGCCGGCAAGCTGGGCGTCGGCAAGCTCGACGGCGGTGCCGAGGGGGTTTTCGGAGCGCAAATGTTCCTGCTGAACCGGGAGCTGGGTCGCCTGCCCATGGTCAAGCCGGCCCTCGAGAAAATTCTCGAAAGCGGCAGCGGAATCTGGAAGCCGGGTTTGCTCGCAACTTTGGTCGACCTGGGCCTCGCCGACGAGGCGACGGCGATTTTCGACGAACTGGTCGCGGATAATTTTCGCTGCGTGGCCGAGGACGAGCTGTACCAGATCTGCCTCGTCTACCTGATCGAGGCCTGCTTCGAACTGAACCGCGGCGAGCTGGCCAGCGCGTTGTACCAGCGTCTCGTCCCCTATTCCGGGCAAATGGTATCGCACCCGACCGCGGTCTGTTACGGCCCGGCGGATCTCTACCTGGGCATGCTGGCGAGCCAGATGAACCATCTCAGCGAGGCCGAAGAACTGTTTCAGAAGGCGATGGCGCTTTGCGAGAAGTCGGCGCCGAACATGTGGCAGGCCCATATCAAGTATCGCCATGCGCAGGTATTGAAACGGCATAATTTCAGCGGCGGCAAAGCCGGTTTCGACGAACTGGTCGAAGGTGCGCGAAAGAGCGCGCAAAGCCTTGGCATGGTGAACCTTCTGGCCAAGCTGGTTAACCTCGAGCGCGCCGGTGCGCTCGAAAACGAGGAGCAAAACATCGGTCTTACCCGCCGCGAACTCGAAGTATTGCGACTGATCGCACAAGGCAAGAGCAACAAGCATATCGCGTCGGACCTGAACCGCAGCCTGGCTACTGTGGCCACCCACGTGCGCTCGATTCTGAGCAAAACCCATACCGCGAACCGCACCGAAGCAGCCGCATTCGCGACCGAGCACAACCTCTGCGACAAACCGACCAGGCACTGATTCGGCTACTCGGGGCGGACGGCAATTGCCTCCCGCATCAGTAACAATTGCTTTTTATACCTGTTGCGTGGGTCGGTAAGTCGACACCGCGGTCGTCTCCGGTAATCGAATAAATGGCCGTCAAATTCGTAATCGACGCCATATAATGTTGGTTTTCCGAGCGGGCAGGCGACGACATGACCGAACTGGAATTACGACAGGCAAACGAACTGATCGACGCGGTGTTGCGCGTCGCACGCGAAAAATCGATGCCGCCGCTGGCGGTGGCGGTGCTCGACGCGGGCGCCCACCTCAAGGCGTTTCAGCGCGAAGACGGCGTCTCTTTCCTGCGCGCGCAAATCGCCCAGGCGAAGGCCTGGGGCGCGCTCGCGATGGCTTGCGATACCGATCAGCTCGCGGAACGCTATCGCCAGGGTGGCGTTCAAACGGGCTTCATCGATGCGCTCAACGCGATGACCGGCGGCAGGATCGTCCCGCTGCCCGGCGGTGTGCTGGTGCGCAACGACCGGGACGAGATCATCGCCGCGGTCGGCGCCGCGGGCGGGCCGTCGGAAGACGACGAAGCCTGCGTCCGCGCCGCGCTCGAAACGCTGGGTTATGCCTGAAATTCGCTGATAACGCGGATCACAAAAGCCCTCGACAGGCGAAACGAAAAATGAAAATGAAAAATATTTGTCACCGCCCTGATTCTAGAACTGCAGACCTGCCGCAACGAAAACGAAGTCACGGCCTTCGTCGATTTCTTCCGGGTCGCTTATGTGTCGCAGGCCCACGCGAAGGCGAAACAACGCAATGCTGAACTGAATACCGCCTTGGGCCTCGGCTACCGATCTGGTGGCTAATAACGGGACCTCTTCTTCGAGGCGACCAATCCCTCCCGAGACGAAAAATCGATCGCTTTGGGCCCCGATGTAAACGGCAACATACTCCGTGGCTTCCATATCGGCTGCGCGAAGACCGAAATAAACAGCGCCGTCTGTTTCAATCGATAGCGAATCTATGCTCACGTCCGGATCGAATTCGCCAAATACCTTGCGGCTCTCGCCCGTATCCAAAAAAATCGATCCGGCGTTGGCCGGTCCCATCATAGCCAGGCAGAGTAAAAAAACTTTGAATTTCATGATTGC
>JBFGQE010000261.1:0-4020 GCA_041564355.1 Gammaproteobacteria bacterium
ATCGAAGTCGAGCGCGAAAAACTGGGCGTTACCCATGTCGATATCGGCGTCGCGTTACTGGAAAAATGGGCGATACCCGGCGTGATCGCGGAGTGCGTCAGAAAGCATCACGATACTGATCACGTCGGGCCCTACGAGATCGAAACCAGCATCGTATACCTGGCAAACCAGTTGAGCCGGCTCGATTTAAGCGAGCTGGAAGAAGAAGAGGAAGACGTTGACGCGGTAACCGCGATGTTATCCGGCATACCGAACTGGGAAAAATCGAAATGCACCGCCGAACAGATCTCGATTGCCTGCAAACTGGCGGATGACCAGTGGTACGAGGTCATGGACTCGCTTGGCATGGTCGACCTGGAGATCGACGATAGTCCGGAGGAGACCTTTCTATTCAATACCGACCTGGAAAGACTGCGCTAAGCGACAACGAATTCGGCGGCAACAGGACTGACCCCGCCGTTGCGCACGGCAGCCCGCCCACTTTTCCGTCTTGTCGATCCGGTCAAAATCTCAGCGAGAGACAGGACATACCGCCATCGAGCTTCGCGCATTCGCTGTTATTGATTTCGCGCACTTCGTAGCCTTGCTGGCGCAAGCGTTCGCAGGTCCGGGGAAATCCGGCGGGCATGATGACCAGGTCGTTGTATCGAATCGAGTTCGCCGCGGCTTCTTCACCGTCGGCGGTGTGGATCACGCGATAGCCTTCGAAACAGCCCGACGCATCAAGCCGCCGCGTAGCAAGAATAGTCTCCGCATCGAGCAGCGAACAATCGGTCTTGAAGTGCAACACCCCTTCGGGGGTGGCTACCTCGCGCACCGCGTAACCCCACCGCGCGACCGTTTCCGCCAGCGCCGCGATGCCGCCGCTGTCGGTCCGGGACGAGCGTCCCACCAGAATTTCGCGTGCCGTGACCAGTATGTCTCCGCCCTCGATATAACCGGGTCCCTCGATTTCCAGCACCTGCTGGAACAGGTCTCGCAAAACCGGCGCCATGGCGCCGACTTCACCCAGGCGAGACGGCGCCCCCGGGCGCAACAGAATCGCCGCTTCGGGCAGACACAGCGCGACATCCTCGACAAACACGGAATCCGGAAAAGCCTCGAGCGCGGGTAACTCGGTCACGCTGGCGCCGGCCTCTCTCAGGGTTGCAACGTAATGCGCGTGGTCTTGCAGCATTTGCGCATGATCGGGATTGCCCACGTCCTCGGCGCGCAAGCCCTCCACGATGGTTGGCGCCGGCAGGCGGGTAACGGCCCGACTGAAGTCGTATGGAAACTCGGCCAATGTCATATCTCCGTGTTGTCGAATCCGCAAACATCGTGCGGGGTCTCGCCGACACGATACCAAAATCATCCACTAATTCAGAGTCCGATCGCCCTCGGCCGGTCGATTTGCTGCCTTGCGCGAAGCCGCGAAGGGGCGGCCGTTAATCCGATCTTGCGGCAGTAGCGTAATACCTGATATGGAAAAAGATACTCTCTACTACGACGGCGCCTGCCCGATCTGCAGCGCGGAAATCGACAAGCTGTCACGGTACACGCGTGATCAGCTGGTGATCAAGAATATTCACCAGCTCGAAACCGACGAAGACGCGCCCGACAAGGACATCTTGCTGTCGAGGCTTCACCTGAAAACCGGTGACGGCAGGTGGGTCACCGGCCTGGAGGCCAATATCCGCGCCTGGCGCCATACCCCGTTTCGCCCTCTGTGGAACCTCCTCGACTGGCCCCTGATCAAACCGATCGGCCACTGGTGTTACGAATTCTGGCTGCGCCGGCGCAACCCCTCAGCCTGACGCTCCCCGCCGCCCGGCTTCCCGCTTTCGACCACGCCTAGAATCGGCTCGCGAGGTACACGCCCGCTGCCGATCCTGCTCCGACCATACCGGCCCAGAGTCGGCCGGGCAGCCCGGGCGCTTCGAGCCGGCTTCGAGCCTCGTCCCGATGCTCGAGCTCGTCATCGCGGCAACTTTGCAGGATTTTCCGCAGCTCGACCGCTTCGGGATTCGCGCGCAGTCGATCAATCTGCTCGGCATAGTGCCGGTCGACGAATGATTCCACCGCGTCGATCGTCCGGTACACCGCGGCGGCCCCGAACAGCGCGGGCAGCCCGCCATCCGCCAGACCGGCAATAGCCGACTGCGCTGCGCGCGCCTGACCAGTGCTTCCATTATCTCGAGGTGACCTGCCTCGGTAGCCAGGTGGCGCTGCGCAAAAGCGCGCAGATTACGGTCACGGGCGACCGCCAGAACGCCACGGTAAATCGCGACCGCGCCTGTCTCGCCGGCGTGATCCGAGCGCAACGCTGCCAGCATATCGTCGGGGACGGCGATGCCTGCCTCGCCGGGCAGGCCGGTTTCGTTAGCTTCGATTTGCAATGATCCCAATCCATTCGATGAGCGTACCTAGACTACGTTTCACCGATGCAAATGGTTTTGATTCACCCAGGCGATGCAAATTAATTCTCACGACATTCCCTCCGCTTTAACCCCGGTCGCTCGCTCGTACGCGCTGCTGGCGGGCTTCGTGCACCTCCGCCCGGCAGCGCCCGGGGACCTGGACAGCATCAACCGGGTCATTGCCGCGGCGATCGGTACCTGGCACCTGCCGGCGCGAGTGAAGCGCCTTTGCCTGCCGCTGTATCGATACGGCGTTCAGGATTTCGAGCACATGAAGCTCGTCGTTGCCGAGACTTCGACGGATGAGCTTGTCGGCGTCGCCGGCTGGGAACACGCTGACGCAGCCGATTGCCCGGCCGGGCTTTCGGGCCTGCTGCTGCACGGTATTTACGTGTTGCCTGATTGGCACCGGGAGGGTATCGGCCAACGTTTGCTGGAATGGGATACGAATTACCTGTTTGCGGCCGATTTCGACGGTGTACTGGTCAAGGCGCGGCTCGAGGCGGCGCCCTTCTTCGAAGCGCAGGGATTCATCCAATTACCGATCGAAGACCGTGACCGGGACTACCCCCGGCGTTACTGGAAACCGGTTCCGGCCCGGCTCTGAATGAAGTTGACGCGGTCTCGCGTCGCCCCACCGGCGCACGCTTTGCCTGTGCGCTGGCGTCTTCCCTCGCGTTGAATCGGGGTTTATCCCGCCCGATTCTGCTGCGGAGTGCGCAGCAGCTTGACGAAATCGATTTCATTAACCGATCTCGAGTAAAAGTAGCCCTGCCCCAGGTCGGCCTGGTATTGCGTAATCTTTTCGGCTTCCTGCGCGGACTCGATGCCCTCGGCAACCACCAGCATGCCCAGGTCATGGGACAGGTTAACCAGTGACTTGACGATCTGGTTGCTCTTCTCGCTGCGCAACATCGCACTGATGAACACCCGGTCTATTTTCAGCGTATCGAAAGGGAAACGATGCAGGTAACTGAAGCTCGAATAGCCGGTGCCGAAGTCGTCTATCGCCAGTTTCGCGCCGGTTTCCTTGAGTTGATGCAGCGACTGGGTCGCCAGCTCGGGATTGTCGATCAGCAGGCTTTCGGTAATCTCGAACTTGATCTTTGCCCGGTTGGCGCCCGATTTGTCCATGATTTCGGCCAGGCTCGGGACCAGGAACTGATCCTCGAACTGCCTGCCGGACAGGTTGATCGCGACGAACAGATCGTGCCCCAAGTCGTTACTCAGGCGACTCTGAAACCGGCAGGCTTCCTCCGCTATCCAGTATCCCAGGTCGACGATCTGGCCGCTGTTTTCGACCTGGCCGATAAAACGTGCAGGCGGCAGCAACTCGCCCGACGGGTGTTTCCAGCGCACCAGCGCCTCGCAACCGACGACCCGGTTGCTCGACAGTTCGACGATCGGCTGGTACTGCAGACAGAATTCATTCTTCGCCACCGCGGCTTTTAACTCTTTTTCCTCGTTGACCTGTATCTTGGTGACTCTCAGCGTCTCTTCACCGAACATCGAGCTCGCATTGGTCTGCGTGGATTGACTGACCGCGGAATCGATGCGTTGCTGCATTTCCGCGAATTGCGTCATGACACTTTTCATTTCCATGGTGGTGGAAGCGAATTCG
>JBFGQE010000262.1:0-4018 GCA_041564355.1 Gammaproteobacteria bacterium
CGGCACCGGGGTTAGCGGCGCGTCGAGATCATCCAGCTTCGGCAACGAGTTCAACAACCCGCGAGTATAAGGATGCGCCGGCGTATTGATGACCTGGCGCACGGTACCGGTCTCGACCAGGTTGCCGAGGTACATGACCGCGACGCGGTCGGCGGTATGCGCGATCACGCCTAGATCGTGGGTGATGAACAGGATCGACATGTGGAACTCGTTGACGAGATCCTTCATCAGTTCGATCACCTGCGCCTGGATCGTCACGTCGAGCGCTGTCGTCGGTTCGTCGGCGATCAAAAGCTTCGGTTTGGTCGACAGCGCCATCGCGATCATCGCGCGCTGCCGCATGCCGCCAGAAAACTCGAACGCGTACTGTTCGAAGCGCTGCGCGGGCTCGGGGATGCCGACCCGGGTCAGCATCTCGATCGAAAGGTCCCTGGCCTGCGCCTTGTTCAGATCGGTGTGGATGCGCAGCTGCTCGACCATTTGCTCGCCGATCTTGATCGCCGGCGCGAAACTCGCCATCGGTTCCTGAAAAATCATCGAAATCGCGCCGCCGCGGACGACAGTCATGTCGCGCTCTTTTTTCAGCGCGAGCACGTCGAGATCCTCGCCGTCGACGCGCAGCAGGATCCGGCTGCCGGCGTCGTACACCGTGTTCCCGGCGTTCAGGCGCATCAGCGACTTGGCGGTGACCGACTTGCCCGAGCCCGACTCGCCGACGAGTCCAAGCACCTCGCCCGGGGCAATTTCGAAACTGACGCCGTCGACCGCGGTGACGAGGCCCTCGTCGGTCTTGAAGCGGACCGTCAGGCCATTCACCGAGATCAATGCATCGCTCATTTCTTGGTGTCTGCGTAAGGATCGGCGGCATCGCGCAGGCCATCACCGACGAACACGAAGGCGAGCACCAGCACGATGAAAAAGATGACCGGGATGAAATACCACTGGTAGTTCAGCAACACGTCGGCGCTGGTCACGTTTTGCAGCATGACGCCGAGCGAGTTGACCGGGTCCTTGAGGCCGAGGCCGATAAACGACAGCGCGGTTTCCGACAGCACCATGTACGGGAACGAGATGACGAGGTCGACGATGATGTAACTGGTAAAGCTCGGCAACAGGTGGCGAGCGATGATGTGCCTGGGGGGAGCGCCGCAGAGCTGCGCGGCGAGCACGTATTCCTGGTTACGTTCGGTCAGCAGGTGGGTGCGCACGCGCCGCGCCAGCGTCGGCCAGTTGATCAGGCCGATGATGATCGAGATGAAGAAAAATCGCGCCTCCGCCGACCATTCGTCGGGAACGAACGCAGCCAGCGCCATGAACAGCGGAATGATCGGCACCGTGCGGACCGCGTCGGTAATCATTTGCACGAAGCCGTCGAACATGCCGCCGAAGTAACCAGACGCGCCGCCTATGATCAGCGCCAGCACGAACGCGATCAGCACCCCTATTGTGCCGACCGCGAGCGAGGTGTTGATCGCGTGAAGCGTGCGCGAAAATATATCCTTGCCGCCCGAATCGGTGCCGAACAGGTGCACGCCGCCTTCGGCGTTGAACAGGTGGGTCTTGAACTTGAGGCCGAACAGGCTGTATTGCCAGCCCTCGACAAAGAAGTAAATGTAGCGCCGCTCTTCCTTGTTGATCTTGGTGACCCAGCGGAAATTGGTCTCGATGCCGCGGGTGCGCTCCAGGCCGTAAAGGAACGGGCGCAGCGAGCAGCCGTTGTGATCGCAAAAGCTCGGAATCTGCGGCGCGCCGTTCTGGTAGTCCGGATTGCGCCCGGCGATGGTCGGATCGTTGGGCGACAAGAATGGGGCGAACAATCCCATCAGGATCAGCGCTGCGAGCACGCCGGCGGCGAACATAGCGGTCCGATTGCGCTTGAAACGCGCCCAGATGAGCTGTGTCTGCGATGCAGTGAAATAGGCTTCCTTGGCTTTTTGATCGACCGCCGGGTCAGCTTGCTTGCCATCGAGCGCGTCTTCGACCACGGTCAGCCTCCCATCACCGATTTACGCACTCGCGGGTCTATGACTGCGAGCGCGACGTCGGTAAAGAAATTGAGCGCCACGATCGACGCGGTCAACAGAAAGATGATCGCGCCCGCTAGCTGCTGATCGTTGGAACGCGCCAGCGATTCGAGCAGCAGCGCGCCGGCCTCGGTCAGGGTCAGTATGACAGCGACGATTGGCAGCTCGTTGAACACGCGGTTCAGGTCGAAACCGAGCGAGTTGATGATCGGTCCGAGCGCGTGACGCGCCGGGTAGCGCCACAGCAACCGGCGGCCATAAAGACCGCGCGCCTTGGCCGCGGTGACGTAGAGCTTGCCGTTCTCGTCGAGCATCAGCGCGCGCACGGTTTGCAGCGCGAACGCGGTTGCCGACCAGCCGAGAATGAATACCGGCAGCCAGGCGTGCGACAGGAAATCCTTGACCCGTTCCCAGGACCAGGGCGCGTCGCGGAACTCCTTCGAGAACAGACCGGTCAGCGAGTCGCCGAATACCATTGTCGAAAACAGCATGATCATCAGCGCCAGCAGGAAGTTCGGCATTGCAAGGCCGAGGTAGGAAACGAAGCGCAGCGAATTGTTGAGCCACGGGTTGTTCGATGCGGCGGACACGATACCGACCGGGATCGCGATCAAATAGGCCAATAGCAGCGATGTCAGGCATATACCGAGGCTGAACAGGAACTTGTCGCCGAGCAGCTGGTTGATGTTGAGGCGCAGGATGCAGCTGTCGCCAAACTCGCCCTTAAACATGACGTTGCCGACCCAGCCGAGCCAGCGCACGATGAAGGGCCGGTCGAGTCCGAGCCGACGCTCCTCGGCTTCGATGTCCTCGATTGTTATTTGCACACCCTGGGTGTTTTTGAACGCCAGATAGCGCTCGGCGCAGGTACCGGGCACGAGCTCCATCAGCGTGAAGACGATCAGGGACACGAGCAGCAACGTGAACACTGCCATGACGGCCCGCGTCAAAACAAACTGTACGAACTGACCCATCGGTTGTAGTTCTTATCCGGCCCCTTGCCCTCGGCAAGTAAACCGTAAATCAGCCCGGGGTTCAATCGCGCCGGCCGGGAATATTCCCGGCCGGCGCGGATTATCGGATGGAATAAGCGAGATCACTCATCCAGCCACCACTGAGTCGCGCGGTAGGGATACGTACGATAGTACTCGTAAGATGCTGTCTTGAACTCGGTGACATTTTTCAGCGCGTTACGATGGTATATCGGATCCGGCGTCAGCGCGGTGCCGATGAACAGGAGGTTCTTAGTCATGTTCTCGACCAGTCGCCCTCCGAGCCGGTTCGCCTCGGCTGATCCCGGGGTCGCGGACTGGAAGGCATTGATGTCGGCGATCAGCTGCTTGACGTATTGCGGGGGTTCGACCCCTTTGGCGCCGTTGGTATCCACCCATTCGGCCCACAGCATGCCCGTGCGATGCGCGAAGTAGTTTTCGAACGGCGGTACCCAAAGTTCGTTATTGCCAAGGATGATGCCGAGCGGCTGACCTTTCTCCCACATACCGACGTCGAGCTGGTTGGACGACTGGGCGGAGCGGTATTCGTCCGGAGTAACCTCCTTCACCGTGGTCTGTATACCCACAGCGGCCCAGTGCTGGCCAACCAGTTCGACCACCTGGCCGGCGATTCCCTGCGTAGCGAACTGCAGGTTCAAAACCAGTTTCTTGCCGTTGGGCAGTTCGCGAAAGCCGTCGCCATCCCTGTCTTTCATGCCGATTTGATCCAGCAGGCTGTTGGCCGTAGCCGGGTCGTGCTCTATGGCATAGGTCAACCATTTCGGATCGACGAAATCCGGTGCCGGTGAAAAGCCGATGTACTGCTGCGGTTTACCCTGGCCGAAATAGGCGACATCATTGATTTCGTCACGGTTGATCGCAATTGACATTGCGCGGCGGAATCTGAGGTCGCCGAAAACCTTGCGCTTTTCGAGGTCCGCCGAAGTGACGTTGAACGAGAATGCATGCATTGCAATCTTCGGCTTGATCTGTATCGAGTAA
>JBFGQE010000263.1:0-3990 GCA_041564355.1 Gammaproteobacteria bacterium
AGGTGCCGCAGCCCATGCTCAGCGTGAAGTTCAGCGCATTGTTGAAACTGCCGCCGTTACCGAAGGTATGCGCCTGGTTGACGAGCACGCGCACCACGTCGAGCGCCTCGGCGAGTCGCTCGGGATGACTGTCGTCGCGGGTATGAATACCGCAGGAATGCCCGCGGCCCTGGACGTTCAGTATCTCCCGGACACGTTCAAGGGCAGCGTCGAAATCGCGCACGCGGTAAACCGTCAGCACCAGCGACAGCTTTTCGTCGGCGAACTTCGATTCCGGATCGAACTCCTCCTCGACCAGGAAAAATCGCGCCTGCTTCGCCGCGTCGGCAAGACCGACGCCTGCCGCGAATACGTCGGCATCTTTCGCGATCAGGTCGCGGTTCAGGTTGCCGTCGACCCAGAGCCTGTCCGCGATCAGCTGCCTTTCTTCTCCGCTGCAACGGTAGGCGCCGGCCGCCTCGAGCGCCGCGATCGCATCCTCGTAGACGTCGTCGAGAATCACCAGCGAATTTTCCGACGAGCACGAGGTTGCATTGTCGAAAGTCTTCGATGCGCAGATTTTGCGCGCCGCGTCAGCCAGATCGGCGCTCGAATCGATGATCACCGGCACGTTACCGGCACCGACGCCAATCGCCGGGGTACCGCTGCTGTAAGCGGCGCGCACGTTGTTCTGCGACCCGGTGGCGACGATCAGGTCCGCCTGCTCCATCAGCAAGCGGGTCATGTTGCGCGAGACCGGCTGCGGCAGCACCTGCACCAGATCTTGCGGTGCGCCGATCTTCGCCAGCGCGGCGCGCATCAGATCGACCGTCGCGCTGGTGCTGCTCCAGCCGGCCGGCGACGGCGCGATCACGATCGCGTTACCGCCTTTCAGCGCCATCATGCTCTTGTTCACCGGGGTCGCGGCGGGATTGGTCGACGGCGTGATCGCGGCGACCACGCCAACCGGCTTGCCGTACTTGACCATGCCGTTTCCGCAATCGGGCTCGATCACGCCGACCGTTTTTGCGCGCAGCAGGTCGCGCAGCGTGCCGAAGGTCTTGCGCTGATTCTTGATAACCTTGTCCTCGACGTTGCCGATGCCGGTGTCGGCGACGGCCTGCTCCGCGAGGCGGCGAGCGTTCTCTGGCTTGTACAGCGACCACGCGACCGCGGTGACGGCCTCGTCGACGCGCGCCTGGTCGGCATCGGCGAACTGCCGCATCGCGCTGCGTGCCCGGTCGATCAGTTCGGCAACGCTGTTGCGCTCCGCATCGCTTGCGTCGGTGACTGCTGATACTGCCGGACTTGCCATGGTGATTGCTCTCAAGACCAATAAGACGCGTCAGTTTACTCGCTCGATCTACGAATTCAAACCGGCCGCGTGGCCGTATTCGGCATTCATCACTATGCAAATCAGTGTCCAATGTTTAACATGCTGCGCTTTTCAGGGAAACTCTACATTGCTCGCAGAATACGCTCCGTGGATCATCGCCTGGTGCTTTTTCGCCCTCCTGTGCGGCGGCCTGATCAAGGGTGCGCTCGGCGTCGGCACGCCGCTGCTGACCGTACCGATGATGGCACAGGTGCTGCCGCCGCAGCATGCGATCGCGATCATGGCAATCCCGGTGGTGATCGCCAACCTGTGGCAGTTCGCACAGGCCGAGCGTCGCGGCGCGGCCATCACGCGCTTCTGGCCCGCGTTCGTCGCGATCCTGGTCGGCACCTGGATCGGGGTAAAGATTCTGTCCGTGATCGACGAGCAAGCCCTGCTCATCCTGGTCGGCGTTGCGGTCATCGCGTTCGCGCTGCTGCAGGGCTCACGCTTTCGCCTGCATTTGCCCGCAAACCTGATCAAACCGGCGGGGGTTTTCTTCGGCGGCGCGTCCGGCCTGATCGGCGGCATTTCGTCGTTTTTCGGGCCGATGCTGATTACCTACCTGATATCGATTCGCGATCTCGACAAGAACCAGTTCGTCAGCACGATCAGTTTTCTCTACGTCAGCGCGGTCGTGCCCTGGGCGATCACGCTGTACCTGTTCGGCATTCTCGATCGGCAGCTGTTGCTGTTATCCACCTTCGCGACGGTGCCGGTTACGCTGGGATTGCTGCTCGGCCAACGCGCTCGTTCGCGCATCAGCGATGCGCGCTTCCATTACCTGATCATCGCGATCCTGATCGTTTCCGGCTTGTCGATGCTGTGGCGCGCCTACCAGTAAGCAGCGCGGACGAACAGCACCAACTGTTGCCGCCGGACTTGCTTTCAGCGTCACCGCCCCGCTGAGAAATCGTGGTAAAACCATCCCCTGTCCAGAATATCGGACGCCGACCGCGCTGTGCCGTTATAAACAGGGGGAACGATAATCGCGACCTATTCTCCAGCGCCTGCGCGCCCTCGAGCGTCGACTCGAATCTGTCGCCCGGCGCCTGAAACACGCTGCCTGATACGGGTCGAGTAATCTTCGACCGGCATGGATTTCGCGGTCTGCCGGTTTTTGATTTCTGACCCCTGAAGTAGTAAGGTTATATGCTGATTAGTAGCCGTAAAGGCTCGCTTCGCATCGACTTTATTGCCTTGCAGGCCTACGAAATATGCGGATTTTTTACAGACCTTACCTGATCGCGCTCATTGCTCTCACCGGCTCGGCGATCGCGTCGACTGCGAGTGCAGACGCTAATCCCGATACGTCGGCCGGGCCGCTCGACGGCATGACCTTTGTCGGCATGCTCGGACCCGACGGCAAACCCAAGGATATACCCGATTCCTTCGTGTTCGAAAACGGCACCTTCGTGTCGAAGGAATGCGAGTTGCGTTGCCAGTATCCCGCGCGGCCGTACTTCGTGCGCGAGGAAGGTGGTAAAACGTTATTCATCAGCGAGACCCAGTGTCCTTACAAGGATGCGAAAATCGTCTGGCGCGGCGAGATCGACGGTGACACGATCCGGGGCAAGTCGACCTGGGTCGTCAAGCGCTGGTACTGGACCCACGAAGACACCTTCGAGTTCGAGGGCAAACTGGCCCCCGCGGCGACCGACACCGCCAGCAGCGATTAGCGTGTCCACGGGGCTGAACGCCACCCCGTCACGCTGGCGCGCCGTAGCCAAAATCCTGTTGTTGATTGCCTTGCTGGTCGCGGCCAACCTGGTCGCGCGCCAATACCTGCAAAGTCTCGATTTCGAAATCCGTCCCGGCAACGAGGACATGGTGCATCGTACCATCATGGCCTCGGCCGCGCTTTACGCGTTGCTGCTCGCGGTGCCGTTCGTACCCGGCGCCGAGATCGGTCTCGCGCTGATCGCAATGCTCGGTCCCGCGATCGCCTATCTCGTTTACCTGTGCACGATTGCGGGCCTGATGCTCGCCTTCCTGGTCGGTCGCCTTATTCCGCTGCGCGTGCTCATCCACCTTGCTCAGGATTGCAAGCTGGAACGCACCGCGAAGCTGTTGTATGAAATCGCGCCGCTGGACAAGGAGGCGCGCCTGGCCCTGCTCGTCGACAAGGCGCCGAAACGTTTCATTCCTTTTTTACTGCGCCATCGCTACCTTGCACTCGCCGCGGCGGTCAACATTCCTGGCAATTACCTGATCGGCGGCGGCGGCGGTATTTCCTTGATGGCCGGCATCAGCCGGCTGTTTTCAATCCCGGCTTTTCTACTGACTGTCGCGCTTGCGGTAGCGCCGGTGCCGCTCGCGGTGCTGATCTTCGGCACCAGTTTTATCGGCGTCTAGAACGCAGCGACCGACGATGCTAGACAGCCCTGCCCGGCTTGTATAACATCCTGTCAGCGTACTCTAATAAGTAAACGCAAGCACAAATAAAACAAACCGGAGGAGCAACATGAAACTCAGAAACTATCTGGTCGCCGGCTGCGTGACCATTGCATCGACCGCGATTTCCGTCGGCAGCGCGTGGGCCGCCTGCGCTACCGACACCCTGCCGGCGTCGATGCCGAAGCCCGGCGGATTCCCGGCGCGCGCACTGACGATGACCGTACCCTACGGCCCGGCCG
>JBFGQE010000264.1:0-3988 GCA_041564355.1 Gammaproteobacteria bacterium
CCGCCGGCAAGGTCATCGAGGCCTTTGGCGATTTCGTCATCGGCGGCAACTACGCGGTCGGCCTGGTCGTGTTCGCGATCCTCGTCATTATCAACTTTGTCGTCGTGACCAAGGGCGCGGGGCGGGTCTCCGAGGTGAGCGCCCGGTTTACTCTCGATGCGATGCCGGGTAAGCAAATGGCGATCGACGCGGATCTGAACGCGGGCCTCTGCACCCAGGACGAGGCGCGACAGCGGCGCACCGAGATCGCCCAGGAAGCCGACTTTTACGGTTCGATGGACGGCGCCAGCAAGTTCGTGCGCGGCGACGCGATCGCCGGCATCCTGATCCTGTTTATCAACATCATCGGCGGGCTTTCGATCGGCATCTTTCAGCACGAACTCGAAGCCAGCGTGGCAATGCGTAACTACACGCTGTTGACCATCGGTGACGGCCTGGTGGCGCAGATTCCGTCGCTGGTGCTGTCCACCGCGACCGCGATCATCGTCACCCGCGTATCCAACTCCGAGGCGATGTCCAGCCAGGTATTCCGGCAAATGTTCGATAACCCGCGCGCGCTGGTCGTCGCCGCCACGATCATTGCCCTGCTGGGCCTGATACCGGGTATGCCGAACGTCGCCTTTCTGACGATTGCCGCGGTCGCCGGAGGGCTCGCCTGGATGCTGCGCATGAAGGCCCAGCAGGGCGAACTGGTCGAGGCCGAGCCCGAGGAAATCGAACCGCGCCCGGAGCAGCGTGACCTGAGCTGGGATGATGTGCAGACCGTCGATATTATCGGCCTCGAGGTCGGTTACGGCCTGATCCCGCTGGTCGATGCGCGCCAGGGCGGGGAGCTGATGACCCGCATCAAGGGCGTGCGCAAGAAGCTGTCGCAGGAACTCGGTTTTCTGATTCAGCCGGTGCACATTCGAGACAATCTGGATTTGCCGCCGAATCACTATCGTATCAGCCTGCTTGGCGTACCGATGGGCGAAGCCGAAATCCAGCCGGGCCGGGATCTCGCGATCAACCCGGGCACGGTTTATGGTGAGCTCAACGGCACGCCGACCCAGGACCCCGCGTTCGGCCTGGACGCTTACTGGATCGACCCGTCACAGCGCGATCATGCGCAGACGCTCGGCTACACCGTGGTCGACGCGTCGACGGTCGTTGCCACTCACCTGAGCCAGCTGCTGCAGGACAATGCGCACGAGCTGATCGGCCACGAGGAAGTGCAGGAACTGCTCGAGGTACTGAAGCGCAGCGCGCCCCGACTGGTCGAGGGACTGACGCCGAAACCGCTCGAACTCAGCGTCATTGTCAAAGTGCTGCAGGACCTGCTGCAGGAACAGATAGCGATCCGCGACTTGCGCACGATTGCCGAAACCTTGGCGGAACACGGCAGCAAGAGTCAAGATGCTGGCGTCCTCGTTGCGCAGGTGCGCATCAGCCTGGGCCGCCAGATCGTGCAAAGTATCTTTGGAATGGCTTCAGAGCTTACTGTCATGACGTTACACCCGTCTTTGGAACAGATTTTGCTTCAGTCTGTTCAGGGCCAGGACGGTAACGTCATGGCGTTCGAACCCGGGTTAGCACAGATGATACACGGCTCGTTGAAACAGGCGTCGGAAAACCAGCAGGCACGCGGTGAGCCCGCGGTGCTGCTGGTATCGCAAAGCCTGCGCAGCTTCCTTGCACGCATGGTTCGCCACGCGATTCCGGGGTTGCACGTGCTGAGCTACGACGAGATTCCCGATGACAAACAGTTGCGTGTCGTCGCCAATATCGGAACCCCCGATGATGCGGCAGCAAGCGAAATGAGGACTGGAAATGCGAATTAAACGAACTTTTGCGCCGACCATGCGCGACGCGCTGGCACTGGTCAAGCAGGAACAGGGGGCCGACGCGGTTATCCTGGGCAACAAGAAGGTGCCTGGCGGCGTCGAGATCCTGTCCGCGGTCGACTTCGACGAGGATATGGTGGCGCGCCTGGCTAACGACTTGCCGAACCCGGCAGCCTCATCGAGATCGAACGCTGTCGCCGCGGTAGCCGACGATATCGCCCGCGACGCCTGGGTCGGTACGACGCTCAACGACGGTCGGCGGGAGCCCACCCTCGGAACGGTGGCAACGCGACGCAAGCCGGAGCCGACAGCCCGCCCGGTCACGGCCTCGCGACAAGTCACCCCGGTCAAGGCGCGCGTCGCACCGCCAGAGCCGCACCGAGCGGCGCCGCAAAAGGCGGCCGTTACGCGAGTGCAGGCCGCGCCGGCGAGGAAGGTCGCGCCGGTGAAAAAACGCGCGCCGCAAAAACCCCGTTCCGTGGAGGCCTCGCCGGCGGCGCAAAAACCGGTAATCGACGAGGTCAAGCTCGAATTGAAAAATCTGCGCGACCTGATGGAAAGCCAGCTGTCGGTGTTGCAGTGGGACCGCTTCAGCCAGAAACATCCGGTGCGCACCGTGTTGCTGAACCTGATGTCGGAAATGGGTCTCGGCGCGGACGTCTGCGAAACGGTGCTATCCCATCTCGACCAGTTGAATGACGACCCGCACCAGGTCTGGCAACAGGCCCTGGGGATACTCGCACGCTGTCTGCCGATCAATCGCCGCGACATTCTCGCCGAGGGTGGACGCATCGCGCTGGTCGGTTCCACCGGGGTTGGCAAGACGACGACTATCGCCAAGATCGCGGCCCGCTTCGCGCATACCCACGGCAAGCGCTCGGTCGCCATGATCAGCACCGACCAGTTTCGCATCGGCGCAGAGGAACAGTTGCAGCATTTCGCGCGCCTGCTCGAAGTGCCCCTGTTAATGGCCGGCAATAGTGAGGAATTGTGCGACCGGCTGGATATGCTCGCCGACAAGAAGCTGGTGCTGATCGATACCGCCGGCATGAGCCAGCGAGACCTGGGTTTGAGCGAACAATTTCATCGCCTGCAGTCGGGTTCGCCGCAGATCAAGCCCTATCTGGTGCTGTCGGCCAATACCCAGCTGGCCGCGCTCAACCAGACCATTCTGAATTTCAGCAAGGTCAAGCTGGCCGGCGCTTTCGTTACCAAGATCGACGAGGCAGCCAGTCTCGGCGGGATTATCACGGCGGCGATTCGCCACCAGCTGGTGCTGGCTTACTGCGGTACCGGGCAAAAAGTGCCCGAAGACCTCGAGCCGGCCAAGAGCCATCGCCTGATTTCGAAGGCGGTAGCGATGATGCAGCGGTACGGCGAGCAATTTTACCAGGAAGCCCTGGCGCTGCGTTACAACCACATTATCAACAAGATTCAGGCATAGGTGAGGCATGGACCAGGCACAGGGTATCAGGCAAATGAGAGCGCAGCATCCGGTACGCGTCATCGCGGTGACCAGCGGCAAGGGCGGCGTTGGCAAGAGCAACGTGACGGTCAATCTCGCGGTGACGCTGGCGCAGGCCGGTGAACAGGTGATGGTTATGGATGCGGACATGGGGCTCGCCAATATCGATGTTTTGCTCGGCCTGAGTCCGGGCCTCAACCTGTCACACGTTATCAACGGTGAGTGTTCTCTCGAGGAAACCATCATCGACGGACCGGCAGGCATCAAAATCGTGCCGGCCTCGTCCGGGGTCGCGGCAATGTCCGATCTGACCCCGGCCCAGAACGCGGGCGTCATCCGCTCGTTTTCCGAGCTGACCGTGCCGGTAGACACGCTGCTGGTCGATACCGCGGCGGGCCTGTCGGACAGCGTGGTCAGCTACACCCGCGCCGCACGCGAGGTGATCGTCGTGGTCTGCGACGAACCGGCCTCGATAACGGATGCTTACGCGATGATCAAGGTTTTGAATCGCGATTACGGGGTGGAACGCTTCCACGTGCTGGCCAACCAGGCGCACAGCGTTCACCAGGGGCGTGAACTGCACGACAAGCTGGCCCGGGTATCGGAAAAGTTTCTCGACGTGGCGCTCGATTTTCTCGGCAGCATTCCCTACGACGAGAATTTGAAGAAAGCCGTGCAAAAACAGAAAACGGTGGTCGAG
>JBFGQE010000265.1:0-3988 GCA_041564355.1 Gammaproteobacteria bacterium
CGGCAGTCGTTCGGGCAACGCCAGCTTGCGCGCGGATTGACCCCAAAGACCTAGCTGCCGGATCAGGTTTTCCCGTGCCGCACCTTCGGCAAGACGCTGACGGGTAAGCGTCGAACGCATTTCACCGAGGAAAATTTCCGACTCGGCCGCCGCGCTGATCGCGCTGTGCCCGAGCGCGGTCATTTGCCGCGTCATGTCGTTCGCCGTGGCGGCGGACTCGAGCGAACGCTCGACTAGTTCCGTCAGTTGCTGTTCGGCGACCGCCTCGATCCACGCGATGCGCGTGTCGGCGAGATGTTCGATGACCGCGCCGGCTGCGTCGTAACGGGCCGCTTCGAGCCGACGCAATTCGACTTCGCGGCGCAAGGGCAACAACAGCAGCCCACCGATATCGAATAGCAACGAGGCGGAGTAGTCCCCTTCCGACGTGCGTTCGTAGGTGAACCCGGGATTGCGAATGCGGCCGGCCTGGGCGTAATCCGCCTCGGCGATACCGACCTTCAACAAGTTGGCCCGGGCCTGCGGATTCAGTTGCATCGAAAGTCGCTCGGCGTCTTTGGACGCGAGCGGCGAATCGAGCATTGCCGACACCTGCTCAGGCGTCAGTTCGTTTTCCGCCTGGAGCTGCGCGGCCGAGGTATCGATCGCGGTTTGCGCGTCGATCAACTCCTGCACCGAGCCGACGCCGGCATCATCCGGAATGCTCGTGCAGGCGCCGAGAAAGACCAGTATTCCCGGTGCCAGTTTCCTCAGTGTTTTATCTGCAATTTTCATGTGTCCTCCTTCATGCCACAAGCCCTCGGTGCGTAACGAACGCCGGCCTGCGTATCTTCGGCGGAAAGGAGATTGAGCGATTCCCGTGTCCCGGATTGCTCGCCATGCAGCCAGAATACCCGGCCCTCGCGGTAACGACCTTCGGTTTTAACTGCGTAGTTCATTGACTCGGCGCGTGACTTGACCAGTTCCGCGTTCTGGCGCAAGCCATAAACGCCCAGCGACAGGGCATTGCGCTTACCCACCTCGTTCAGCACCAGGAAGTCGCTGATGCCCTGCTCCCTGAGTTTTTTCGCTGTGGCCAGCGCATCTTCGCGCGTGGCGTGTCCGTCGATGTATACCATTTCACCGACGTAGCGACGTTCTACCCTGGAGGCGAACTCGATCGCCGCGCCACGGCTGCGGTAGCGATTGCCGACCTCGAGCGCGCTGGACTGCCGGACGAAGGGTCCAATTTTGAAACAGGACCGAGCCGCGACGGATGCGTCCGATTTCATGGACGAAACCTCGCCGGACACGGGTTGCAGGCGGGTAATTTCGAATCCACCGGGTCCATTCTCGACATCGAACTCGATCTCCATGTCGCGGGCGAGACGCTCCAGGTCGGACGCGTTCCTGAGCTTGAACACCATGGTCATGCCCGGCATTCCCAGCCTGTCGATCGGGCCGTGCTCGATCTTGACCTTGCCCTGATCGGCGCTAACCGACCTGACCTTGCCTCGCGTATCGAAACCGCCACCCGGACTCGCGCCTTTGCGACCGATCCGGGTAATCGAAAATCCGGCCGCGGTGGTATCGACGTCGAAATCGATTTCAGTGCCTTTTTCAAGACCGGCCAGCTGGGCCGGATCTTCGACGCGAAATACCATCGTCATACCCGGCATGCCGAGCCGATCGATCGGGCCGTGCTCGATTTTGACCTTGCCTTCACCAGGATTAATCTGCCTGACGACGCCGCTGGCATCGAAGGCGCCGACTTGAGACCCTTCGCCCGTAGTGGAAACTTTTCCGCGATCGGCAACCAGTTTTCCGATCACCGGGCTCGTTTCGGGGAGCGACTCGGCCATGTTGAAGGTTTCATCCCCGGTAAATCGATGTTTCCAGGAGATGCGCGTGTTAAGCGGTAAAATCTGCTCCGGGAACAGGGATTCGTATTGGGGCGACGAAGGATGCCTCTCGGGTTCTAGCGGCGACGGCGTCTCGGCCAGCCCGGGTATCACCTGCCCAAGTATTATCAAGCCACCAACGGCCGCAATAATTCTGCTTAGTTGTACTCTGTTCAAAACAATTAAACCTCAAGAAGTTGGAACTCCGGCGAGCGGGTCGAACCGACTGCAAGCTCGGCTAGCCCGGGCGCAAAGGCGTGCATGATTTGTAAACACAAACCAGACATCGGGTCTGGGTAGACCGGGAGGGTTCAGGTTCTAGGGGGTCGTTCCAGGCGGGAGGGAAAAGAAGAGTACAATCCCGAAGAATCCGGAGAAAGCCAGCGATTCGAACTGTCGTAATCGCCGGTTTCGATGCTGCCGAGGTGCAACACCAATATACTGCAGGCGATATGGCAGCTTGCACCATGTTCGCAATCCGTATCCGCGGCACCGCCGAAGTGCAGATGATGCGAATCGACCGTAACTTCGGCGAGCCCGCCAGGATTTTGGTCACAACGGTGAACAGTCTCTGAATCAGGCGCGAGTGATCCCTCCGACATCAGTACGGACGCGTGTGCGACTGGCACAAAGACCAGGCTAAACGCCACGAGGGCACAGAGCAAAGCAGTCCAGCGTTGTCTGGCTGTTTTACGCATTGGATGGAATGACTCCGGTATATCTATGGTTTCAATTTATCGACTTGCTGGCAAATCTTAGCACAGTCACTCAGAAATGTAAGACCACCACACCGTCATTTTGTTCCTGACCCTCGACGCCAGGCGTCGATCCCTCAACCTGACTAACCCTTGCTCGGCGTCGCGCCGCCGCAGAAATAAAGGTGGTTTTTACGCAGTTCAAGCGATTGCAAATTCGACCAAAATACGATTCGGACCTGATAAGATTGTATTTATTCATCTTGCATTCGAACGATATCAATCGATGAAACCGGCACGCTAATTATGATCGACTGGGATGACGCTTTCGACAACTCCGGCTATATCGCTGGCGCGGAGCATTACGCAGACCGCTGGAGCGCGGAGGCGGCGTCCTTTCGTGCGAGCGCAAAAATCAACGGCGAACTCGAGGCCGACCTTGCTTACAGCGACCGGCCCCGCAACCGGCTCGACCTGTTTCGTCCCTCGACCACGCCGTCTGGCTTGGTCGTATTCGTTCACGGCGGTTACTGGTTGCGCCTGGACAAGAGTTTCTGGTCGCATCTCGCGCGCGGTCCGCTGGCCTCAAACTGGGCCGTCGCGATACCGAGCTACACGCTCGCGCCGGACGCTCGCATCACCGAAATCACCCAGGAAATTCGTGCTGCAATCGAGTTCGCCGCAGCTCGCATCGACGGACCGATTCGCCTCATTGGACATTCCGCAGGCGGTCATCTCGTCTCGCGCATGGTTTGCGACGACAGTTCGCTTTCCCCCGAAACCCTGAGGCGCGTGGACAAGGTTGTTTCGGTCAGCGGCGTGCATGACCTGTGCCCGTTGACCGCCACCAAAATGAACGACACGCTGGGGCTGACCCAGGAAGAAGCCGTCTCCGAGAGCCCGGCGCTGCATCGTGCCTTGCCCGATATCGACGTGACTTTCTGGGTTGGCGCGGCCGAGCGCCCCGAGTTCCTGCGGCAGACGCGGTTGATCGCCGAAAAATGGCAGCGCCAGCTGGCCAGCGTGAACGACCACTACGCCGCCGACCAGCATCACTTCAGCGTAATCGAGGACCTCGGGCTGCCCGGTAGCCCGCTGCTCGCCGAATTGACCGGCAGCGCGACAGACCTGCGATGACCGGTACGGTGACCAGCGCCCTACCCCGGACTGGCTCACGACGAGCATCGACCGCATGAACCCAAGTCCCGGCAACACCGTCTACCGCGCGCACCTGTTCGACCTGCCCGAGGACGTCATTTATCTCGACGGCAACTCGCTCGGACCGCTGCCGAGAACCGTCGGCGCGCGCGTCGGCGAAGTGATCGCCGGCGAATGGGGACAGCAGTTGATTCGCGGCTGGAACGACGCCGGCTGGATGGAACAGGCAGGTCGCGTCGGCGACCGGATCGCCCG
>JBFGQE010000266.1:0-3978 GCA_041564355.1 Gammaproteobacteria bacterium
ATCGAGGGCAACCAGGAAATTCCCCGCATCGCGCATGAAAACGGCTTGAAAACCATGGTCGGGGTCGGTCTCTCCGAGGATCGAGAAATGAACGAGATAGAGCTGGCCAACGGCATCGAGGTTGCCCGCGCCGGTCACGCGAACATACTCGCGGTCGGCAACGAGATCCTGTTGCGTCGCGACCTGACCGAGGACGAACTGATCGAATATATCCAGCGGGCCCGGGAGGGCGCGCCCGGCGTTCCGGTCAGTTACGTCGACGCGTACTTTTTATTCGAGAACCATCCCCGGGTTGCCGAGGCTTGCGACATGCTGCTGGTCAATTGCTACCCGTTCTGGGAAAGCTGCGCCGCGGACTACGCGATCCTGTACATGAAAGAAATGTACCGGCGCGCCAGGAACGTGGCCGGCGACAAGCCGGTCATCATCAGCGAGACCGGTTGGCCCACGGTCGGCTCGGCATTCGGCGCGGCCGTGCCGTCTTACGAAAACGCGCTGGAGTACTTCATCCGTACCTTCCAGTGGGCCGAGGAAGACGGTATCGAAATATTTTACTTTTCCTCTTTCGACGAATCCTGGAAAGTCGGCGACGAGGGCGACGTCGGCGCTTACTGGGGCTTGTGGGACAAGGACGGTAATCTGAAATACGCCGGAGGGAAGCCTGATGCAGGACAGTATCTTGAATATCTAATTCGGCAACGCGATCTGTTACTCGGGTTACCGTGAAAACCAGTCGCCGTTGAACCGGACCTTTCCATCCTACGCGGAAGTCTGCGAAGACCTGGGCATTCTCGACCATAACTGGCAGTACCTGCGACTTTACGACTGCAGTCGCCATGCCGAGCTGGTGCTCGAGGCGATCGAGAAAGAGGGTTTCGACTTCAAGGTCATGCTGGGTTGCGACATGCGCGCCGAGGAAAGCAATCCGAATTGTCCCTGGGGCGCGAATTTCGTGGAAAAGCGGCTGATCGAGAACCGCGCGGCGAACAGCGCCGAGGTCGACCGCGTGATCGAACTCGCGAAGCGCTACCCCGAGATCGTGTTTTCGATTTCGGTGGGCAACGAGGCGACCGTCGAGTGGACCGATCACCTGGTGCCGGTGGAAAACCTGATCGCCTACGTTCAGCGGATCAAGGCCGCGGTGGGGCAGCCGGTAACCTTTTGCGAGAACTACGTGCCCTGGACCGAGAAGCTCGAGCCGCTCGCCGCCGAGCTCGATTTCATTTCACTGCACACCTACCCGGTGTGGGAATTCCACACGATCGAGGGCGCGCTCGACTACACGCGGCAGAACTACGAAGGCGTCGCCAACCACTATCCCGACAAGCCGGTGGTAATCACCGAGGCCGGCTGGACCACCAACTCGAACGGCCGCGGGATCGAACCGTGGAACGCGTCGCAGGAATTCCAGGCGCATTATTACAGCGAGTTGCTCGACTGGAGCAACCAGCACCGGGTGCTGACCTTCATCTTCGAAGCCTTCGACGAGCCGTGGAAGGGCTCGCCGGATCCGCTGGAACCGGAAAAGCACTGGGGGATTTTTACCGTGGACCGCAAGCCGAAGCTGGTGATGCAGGAACTCTACGCCCACCTTTGGCCGCAGCACGCGCCGGGCAGAAACGCGTCGCTCGAGCCGGCGCAAAAGCGCTAGGCAAATCTCAGGCAGCGGTCTCGGCGCCAACCTTCGCGGCGGAGTCGCGCTTGACCAGGTGGCAGGCCAGCGCGATGTGGCGGTTTTCCACGCTCTGGCCGTCGATCTGTCGTTTCAGCATCGCGAACGCGCTGGCCGCGATTTCGTCGACCGGCACGGCGATGGTCGTCAGCGCAGGGGTAATCTGGCTGGCGATCTCGATGTCGTCGAAACCGATTACGCTCACATCCTCCGGCACGTTCAGCCCTGCCTTGTGCAGGCTGCTCATCGCGCCCAGCGCCATCGAGTCGTTGGCGCAAATGATTGCGGTGGGTTGCCGTTCAGCTTCCAGCGAAAGGAAATACTCGACCCCACTGACACCCGACCCATAGGTAAAATTGCCGCGAAAGACGAGCGTTTCGTCGGCGGTCAGGCCGTGCTTGTGCAGGCCGCTCTTGTAACCCTCGTAGCGGTTCTTGCCGACATCCGAATCTTCCAGGCCGGTCATGAAGCCGATGCGCTGGTGGCCGAGCGAGCACAGGTAGTCGACGGATTCGATCTCGGCGTTGAAATTATCGATGATCACCGAGGGGATGGTCTTGTCCGCGGGGCTGTTGTCGATCGCCACCACCGGCACAACCGCCTTGATTTCCTGGATGAAGCTCTCGACGCGAAGGAAGCTGCTGGCGATAACGCCGTCGAGTTTTTTCAAAGTCTTCGGCAGGCTCGTTTCGTCGGAATCGGTGAAATAGACCAGCGAGTAACCGTTGCGCGTGGCCGCCTTCTCCAGCGCGTTGAAGATCAGCGCATAGTAGGGACTGGACAGGCCGCCGGCGATGCGGCTGTCGAGAAAGTAGCCGATGGTTCGGGTTTTAGCCTTGTTCTGCTTGCGGCTGGCGACGTAGGTGCCCTTGGTAGGCACCTTGTACAGCAGGCCCTCGTCGACGAGGTTTTCGATCGCCTTGCGGATGGTCATGTAGGAATAGCCGAGATCGGCGGCAAGGGTGCGCTCGCCGGGCAGTTTGTCGGTGATCTTGCGCTGCTTGATCTGGTTCCTGATGTAGTCCTCGACCAGCAGGTATTTGGGGATAGTCGTGTCCACGGTTGGTATTCCTGTTCGTACCTCTACTTGTTAGCCATGGCTTAATCGGCGTGATCCAGCGGTTGTCTCGTTGCGTAACACGGCTGATGCAAATGATAGCAGAGTTGGAGCTGCTACATAGCGTGCTCCGGGGTATTATTTTTTTCGCCCGGAAAAGTATCACGCGAAAACGTTACGAGCCCGTCTTTTAGCCGAATAAACGCTTGACACATGGTAATTGACGCGTTTAAAGTGCTATATAGCACATAATAATAACAGTAGTTTTACCAGAAATACAGTCAGCTGAAATATAACCGAAGGGCCGGAAAACGTTACCGGCGACGCTGGCTTCAGCGGCAGCCCTGCTAACCGAATCATGGGCTGGCGACTGCGACATCATGAGCTTTTGGAGGTTCGGTAATGAGAATTAACAGTCTTGCCAAGTGGCTTCGCCTGCCGGCGCTGGCGCTTTTTTCCGTTTTCCTGGTCGCTTGCGGCACGGGTGAAGGCGAGGAACAGGTTGCAGACCCGTTTTTCGCCGAGTGTAGTGCTAGGACAGCTTCATCGGCCCGCTGCCCCCTTGATCCGGTGCCGTCGCCGCCAATTCCCGCAGTGCTGGATTCCTATATTTATGCGACTGATCCTGCGATTACCGAGGACCTGGTGCCCGGTAGTATCGACGATTTCGGCGGGGCTATGACATTTGAAGGTGACTTTACCGGGGACGGGACCTTTAATCCGGTTTTTCAGGTAACCAGTGGTACCGGTTTTAGCGCTCCCCCTCCCGCTCTGCCTGTCCATGTCGGTTTCGTGGCCTTTAACAATATCTCGAACGGCTTTGCTGCGGGTTTCGATTTTCTGTATTTCAAGGTTAAGGGGTTGCCGGGTAACTCTATTGAGGTCAAGTTCATCAATAACGGCGATACCAGCAGAGTTTACGATCTCTCAACCTATTTGGGGGCTACCGATATCGGCAACGGTTGGACCCAGGTTGTAATTCCACTAACTGATTTCGCGGCAACGATTGCAAATAACAGCGGTTTATTGTTGGGCCCGCTGGGTGACCAGGGTGCGCCTTTCAGCTTCCTGCTGACTGATATCGGGTTTACGGACCCCACTTCAACGCCTCCTGGTGGCGGCGGTACTGCGACCGGCGGTGAAGTGCCCGAGGTCGTGATTGCCGCGGCGGACGGGTCGACGCCGGATCTGGTTGCGGGTGTTGATTTCACCGGGTTCACGGTGTTCGGTACCGGTGGTAATTTCAACG
>JBFGQE010000267.1:0-3954 GCA_041564355.1 Gammaproteobacteria bacterium
AGCTCGGCATGCAGGGCGGACGCTTCGAGATCGAGGTCGCGCCCGGCGAAGCTTTCACCGCTAGCGGCCTCGACGCGATACGCTACCTCGTCAGCGCCAACCCGGGACAGCCGCCGCGGCCGCTGTCGCGGGTCGCCTCGGGCGGCGAACTGTCGCGCATCAGCCTCGCGATCCAGGTCATCATGAGCGAATCCTCGCGAATCCCGACGCTGATTTTCGACGAGGTTGACAGCGGAGTCGGTGGCGGCATTGCCGAGATCGTCGGCAACAAGCTGCGCCTGCTCGGCGGCAATCGCCAGGTGTTCTGCGTGACCCACCTGCCGCAGGTCGCATCGCAGGCGCATCATCACTACCGCGTCGAGAAATCGAGCGATGCCGGCGAAACCCGCACCGCGGTGACCCCCCTCGGCGCCGATGCGCGCCGCGAGGAGATCGCGCGCATGCTCGGCGGCGTGAAGATCACCGAACAGACCCGCGCGCACGCCAGCGAGATGATGGCGGCCAGCGACTAGAGGGCGATCAGTCCTGGTCGTCGAAATGCCCGTACAGGATCATCGTGTGCTCGGTGATCGTGAAGTTGTGCTTGGCCGCGATTTCCTTTTGCCGCTGTTCGATGACTTCGTCGTAGAACTCTACGACCTTGCCGGTTGAAATATCGACCAGGTGATCGTGATGCTCACCGTCGTTGATTTCGAACACCGCGTGACCGCCGTCGAAGTGATGACGCGTGACGAGGCCCGCGGTTTCGAATTGCGTCAGCACTCGGTAGACGGTCGCGAGCGCGATTTCCTCGCCCGAATCGAGCAGCATCTTGTAAATGTCCTCGGCCTTCAGATGGCGATCTTCCGAGGATTCCAGCAATTCGAGAATTTTCATCCGCGGCAGCGTGACCTTGAGTCCCGCGTTCTTGATATCGGCTGATTCCATACTTCGTGCCCAGGGTGTTTGCAGCCGGTCGCTCGGGCCAGTATCATCGCATCGTCTTCCGCCTGCGGAAACCGCATGAATACGCGCGCACTCGTGACTGCCCTGTCGACCGGAATTGCCATTGTAGCATTGTCGGGTTGCTTGTACCGTATGGACATCCCGCAGGGTAACCGGATCGAACCCGAACTCGTTTCGCAACTCGAAATCGGCATGTCGCGCGAGCAGGTCAAGTTTTTGCTGGGCTCGCCGGCGATCGTCGACCCGTTCCACCCGGACGAGTGGCACTACGTCTATTATCACAAATACGGTCGCAGCGGCGTGGTCGAAAAGCGCACGATGGTCCTGAGATTTCGCGACGGCCAGTTGGCCGCGGTCGACGGAAGCCTCACTCCGGGTTGACCGCGCCGCCGCCCTTCTTTGTTGCCAGCCCTTTCGCGGCGCGCTGGCGGCGAATCTCTTTCGGATCTGCAATCAGCGGCCGATAGATCTCGATTCGATCTCCGGGCGCGAGCCGGTAGTCATCGTCGATGGACTTGCCGAAGACGCCGAGGTCGCAGCGGTCGACGTCGATCTCGGGAAATTGGTCGACGATTCCAGACCCGCGCACGGCGTCGCGCGGGGCGCTGCCGGAATCGACCTCGCAGTCGAGAATGATCTGTTTTTCCGGCGTGGCATAGGCCACCTCGATACTAATCTTGGCCCGCATACTGCTCCTTCGCGCGGTCGCAAAACGAATCGACCAGGGTATTGGCGATTTTCTTGAACGCCGGGGCGATTATCGCAGATGTCAGGCCGCGCTTCATTTCGAATTGCAGCACGAGTTCGATCCTGCAACCGTCTTCGGCCAGCGGTTCGAAACGCCAGCGACCATGCAGGCGCTCGAAGGGGCCGTCGAGCAGTTCCATCTCGATCGATTCGTCGGCCGCGAGCCGATTGCGCGTCGTGAACCACTGCCTGACGCCCGCGCGCTCGATCAGGATCGAAGCATCCATCGAATCCGCCGATCGGGCGAGGATTTTCGCGCCCCCGCACCAGGGCAGGAATTCGGGGTATGCCTCGACGTCGTTGACCAGCGCATACATGTAGCTGGCCGGGTACGGCAGAATCGCGCTGCGCCTGATCTCGGCCACTCAGATGATACCGGTGGCCGCGAGAATGACGATGACGAGCAGTACCGGGACGATGTAGCGCAGCAGGAAATTCCAGATCTCGAACCAGTAATGGCTCGCGAGCGCGAATTCCTTGTGGCTGACCTCGCGCGGGATTTTCCAGGCGACGAACAGGCACAGACACAGTCCCGCCAGAGGCTGGATCAGGTGGCTCGAGACGAAGGCGAGCACGTCGTGAAATCCGGCGTTGTTGACCAGCCGAACCGCCTCGTCGCCGAAGAAAAGTGCGATCGTGAAGCCGTCGCCGTTCCACGCGCTGTGCGCGAGCACGACGCCCATCCCGAACAGCCAGACGCCGACACCGACCAGCGTGGCCGCCTTCAGTCGCGACACCCGCGATTTACGCTGAAAGAACGTGATCGGCGCTTCGAGCAATGCCAGCGAGGTGGTCAGCGCCGCGATCGTCAACAACGCGTAGAACAGCGCGTTGAAAAGGCTCGCGGACGCGAATCGGTCGAGAATGACCGGCATTACGCGGAACGCGAACTGGCTGTCGACACCGGGTTGCTGGCCGCTCGACAAAATCAGCGCGTTGATCGACAGGCCGGTGAATATCGAAAACAGCAGGTCGATGGTGATGATCAGGCCGGCGGTGTAGCCGATCGGCACCCCGGCTGGCAGATACCGGCCGAAAGCCATCATCACGCCGACCCCGAGCGCGAGCGTATAAAAAGCGCGCTGCAGCGCCAGAATCGGTGTTTGCGAATCGACCGCGGCGAAATCGGCGTAGAGAATGTATTGCACGCTGGCGGTTATGCCCGACGAAAATATGGCCAGGATCAGGCCGATGACGAGCAGCAAGACCATCGTCGGGACGAGAACGAGGCCGAAGCGCTCGATTCCCTGCCGCGGCGGCTGGCCGCAGATCGACACCAGCAGGATCACAAATAGCGTGTGCCACAACGCCATGCGCTCGCCGTCAGTGGTGAACTCGGCGAACGCCTCGCGCGCCAGCTCCGGGGTGATGCCGGCGAACTGACCGAGCAGGGACTTGAACCCGTAGGCAAGCGACCAGCCGGCGACAACACTCAAGGTCGCGACGATCAGAAAGCCCGCCAGCATCGCGCCGAGACCGCTGAGCTTCCAGTAGATCGACGCGCGGTACTGTTCCGACAATACCCGCAGCGCCGCCGACGGATCCCGCCGCGTCAGGCGCCCGAGCATCAGTTCGGCCATCAGCAGCGGCAGTCCCAGCAGAAACAGGAACAGCATGTAGAGCAGCAGAAACGCGCCGCCGCCGTTTTGCCCGGCCAGCACCGGAAAAGTCAGGAAGTCGTTCAGGCTCAGTGTCGCGCCGGCGGCGACGACGATAAAGGCGGTTTGCGTACGCCAGGTAAATCCGTTGTCGGTCGTGCTCATTGATCATCCCTAGTCGCAAGTCGTTCATTATCCTGGAGCCGATTGCGGCTGTAAACTGAGGCCTCAATTATTTATTTATTATTCAGTTATTTAATTAGTATAGTTAATGTAAATTGTATTGCACGATCTAGGCGTCCGCCGGTTACGTCCAGTACCGCAGCAGCCGCGAGATCCAGCCGAGCAAGCGCAGCAGCCACGGGTGACCCCGCCAGTTGCGCAACGTGATTTCCCGGCTGTCCCCGATATCCTCGCCGAACCGCCGTTGCATCGACTCGACTACCTCGGAATCGTCGAGCAGCACATCGAGTTCGAGATCGTGCAGCAGGCTGCGATAGTTCAGATTGGTGCTGCCGATGAGCACCTGGTCGTCGATCAGCATGGTCTTCGAATGCAGCACCTGCCGCCGGTACTCATAAACCCGGATGCCGACGCGCAGCAGGTCGGAGTAAAAACTTCGTGACAAGGTGGGAAACAACGGGATATCCGAGCGTGACGGCAC
>JBFGQE010000268.1:0-3937 GCA_041564355.1 Gammaproteobacteria bacterium
CGCGATCCTGTTATCAACTGGCCATGCCCGTGAACGCCTGTCGGGCACGCACGCCCCGGGGGGACGACATGTCGAAGCGAAAAGCCAAGATCGGCAAGAAGGATTACGAGGCCGCGCTGCGCGGCCTGCAGATCGAGCTGGTCAAGCTGCAGGAATGGGTCAAGGCCACAGGCTATCGCATGGTGATCGTCTTCGAAGGTCGCGACGCCGCCGGAAAGGGCGGCACGATCAAGCGCATCACCGAGGCGATGAACCCGCGGATTGCACAGGTGGTCGCGCTGCCGGCACCGACCGAGCGCGAAGCCACGCAGTGGTATTTCCAGCGCTACGTGGCGCACCTGCCGGCGGCCGGCGAGATGGTTCTGTTCGACCGCAGCTGGTACAACCGCGCCGGGGTCGAGCATGTCATGGGATTTTGCAGCGACGAGGAATACCAGGAATTCATGCGCAGTTGCCCCGAGTTCGAACGCATGCTGGTGCGCTCGGGCATCATCCTGATCAAGTACTGGTTCTCGGTCAGCGACGAGGAACAGGAACGCCGTTTCCAGGGTCGGCTCAAGAACCCGACCAAGCGCTGGAAATTGAGCCCGATGGATCTCGAATCGCGCAAAATGTGGGTCGAGTACTCGAAAGCCAAGGACCAGATGTTCGCGCATACCGATATCAAGCAGGCGCCGTGGTACGTGGTCAACGCCGACGTCAAGAAACACGCGCGGCTGAACTGCATCAAGCACCTGCTGAGCATGATTCCCTACGAGGACCTGACCCCCGAGCCGATCGATCTCGAGCCGCGCGAAAACGCCGGCGGCTACGTTCGTCCGCCGATGACCGACCAGACCTTCGTGCCCGAGCATCATTAACGCGTTAACCCAGGACAAGCCATGACCACATCATCACGAGTCACCAAGAACCTGTCGGTCGTTCCGCCGAACGAGACCGGCGACAGCGATGCCGTGGTCGAAACCGATATTACAGCCGCGCTCGACACCGACGCGGTGACGTCGAACAATGCCGTCGTCGACAGGAAGAGCGACGAGAAAAAAGTCGCACCGACCCAACCGGCCGACGACATCGATCTGGATAATCCCGAGCTGTACCTGAATCGTGAGCTGACCTGGCTCGAGTTCAATCGCCGCGTCCTCGCCGAGGCGCAGGACCCGAAAAACCCGCTGCTCGAGCGCATCAAGTTCGTCGGCATCGTCAGTTCCAACCTGGACGAGTTCTTCATGAAACGCATCGGCGGCCTGAAAAAGCAGGTCGGCGCCGGCATGATGGATTACAGCGTCGACGGCCGCCTGCCGGGCGAGCAGATCGAAGAGTGTTACGTCAAGGTGCGCGAACTCGAGGATCTGAAAGACAACCTGATGCCCGAGTTGATCGACGCGCTGGCGGCGGAGAATATCCACATCCGGAGCTACGACGAACTCGAACCGGAACACCGGGAACTTATCCGCACCTATTACTTCGAAAATATCTACCCGCTGGTCACGCCGCAGGGGGTCGACTCGGCGCACCCGTTTCCGTTCATCTCGAACCTGTCGCTCAACCTGCTCGTCAGCCTGCGCCACAAGGACGCCGAGGAAGAACTTCGCGCGCGGGTCAAGGTGCCGGTGGGATCAGGCATACCGCGCTTTCTGCAGGTGCCGGATACGTATATTTTCGTGCCGCTGGAAAGCGTCATGGCAAAGAACCTCGACGTGCTCTTTCCGAAAATGGAAATCATCGACTGCGAGCTGTTCTACGTCACCCGCAACGCGAATGCCGCGCGCGACGAGGACGAGGCGGACGACCTGCTCGCGATGATCGAGTCCGAGGTCCGTCATCGGCGTTTCGCCCGCATCGTGCGCGTCGTCATCGATCATGACATGGACCCGACCCGGCGCGGCATGCTAGCCGCGGAACTCGGTATCGACGAGGCCGACGTTTTCGAACGCCGCGGCCTGATGGCGCTGCGCGACCTGCTGTCGATTTGCGGGCTCGAGATTCCGGCGCTTCGCGATCCGCCGCACCATCCGATCGATCACCCGAAACTGCTGCACATGCCGAATATCTTTCACGCGGTGCGCGATCACGGGGCGATCCTGTTGCATCATCCCTACGATTCCTTTTCCACCTCGGTCGAGCGCCTGTTGCGCGAGGCGAGCCGCGATCCCAAAGTGCGCGCGATCAAGATGACGCTTTACCGCACTTCGGGTGACACCAAGGTTATCGACTACCTGATCGATGCGGCGCAAAACGGCAAGCAGGTCGCGGTCGTGGTCGAACTCAAGGCACGCTTCGACGAAGCGGCCAACATTCGCTGGTCGAGTCGACTGGAGGAAGCCGGCATCCACGTGACTTACGGCGTGATGGACCTGAAAACGCACTGCAAGGTCATCATGGTGGTGCGCAACGACTACAGCGGGCTGCGCCGCTACGTGCACATCGGCACCGGTAATTACCATGCCGGCAACGCGCGCCTGTACACGGACCTGGGCCTGCTGACCTCGGACGTCGATATCGGTCGCGACATCACCGAACTGTTCAACTACCTGACCACCGGGTTTACGCCGAAACGAAACTACCGCAAGATCCTGCCCGCACCGAAGCTGCTCAAACGCGCGCTGCTCGACAAGATCCAGCGCGAGATCGACCTGCAGGGCCCGGATTACCAGGGTCACATCCAGATCAAGGCCAACGCGATGGAGGACAAGGACGTGGTGCGCGCGCTCTACGCCGCGTCACGGGCCGGGGTCAAGGTCGACCTGATCATCCGCGACACCTGCCGCCTGCGTCCCGGACTGCCCGGCCTGTCAGAGAATATCAAGGTATTCAGCGTGATCGGGCGTTTTCTCGAACACAGCCGGATCTACTATTTCCAGAACGGCGACGAGCCCGAGTACTACATCGGCTCGGCCGATTCGATGATGCGCAACCTCGAACACCGCGTCGAGGTGCTCGCGCCGATCGAGGGCCCCGAGCTGCAGGCGAGCCTGCGCAATATCATCGACACGCAGCTATCCGGTGAATACAGCGTCTGGGAGATGCAATCGGACGGCAGTTACGTGTTACAGGAGGGTACCAACACGGATGGCGACGGCAGCCAGCAGGCGCTGATCCAGGAGGCACAGGAGCGCCTGCGCGACGCCCAGCGGCTGAAGCGACGCAAGTCGCAGGGCATTCACCGGCGCAACATCCAGTTACGCTCGGATTAAACCCCGCGCTGGCCGCGAATTACCGCTCCGGACAGGTTTTTCGGGTAATCGAAGTACTCGAAATGCGTGCTCGCGCGCGTCCACTGGTTCCAGCTCGGAATTTCGCAGCGCCAGCGCAACAGTCCGCAGGTCGGCACGTTGTCGATACGCACGCCGTTGTCGCCGAGCGCGTTCGCCAGCGAGGTAATATCCGGGTTATGGAACACCAGCATCAGCGAGTCGACCGCGTCGTCCTGCTGCAGGATAAGCGCCTCGATCGATCCGCTGCCGAGAAAATACAATACTTCCTCGACCACGATCTGCTTCGGCGGAAAGCCGCAGGCCTCGCAAAACAGCTCGGCGGTGGTATGCGCGCGTTCCGCCGGGCTGCTCACGACGCGATCCAGCTTTTCGTCGCGCTCGGCGAGGCGCCGGCCCATCTCCGGCGCGTCTTTGAGGCCGCGCGAGTTCAGCGGTCGTTGACGATCGTCGAGCGATGCGTCGGCCCAACTCGACTTGGCGTGGCGTAACAGGTACAGGCTTTTCATGCTAGTCGTCCTGCCGGTTCCGGGCCGGCCCCCTGTTCGAGCGTTAATCTTACCTTATTCCCCTGCCCGACCGTAAGCGCTACCAGCCAACCCCGCCGGACGCTTTATTGATCGTCGTGTTCCCGGGGCCAAAAGGAAGTTTCCCGCAAAGCGCGCCAAGAACGCGAAGGGATAGTGCGGATCGTCCCTTGATCCCTTGGTTCGCCGGCACCCCCC
>JBFGQE010000269.1:0-3909 GCA_041564355.1 Gammaproteobacteria bacterium
CGGGATGAGGGTGGGCCTGCTCGGTGATTTCGATGCCAGCGTGATCGCTCACCAGGCGATACCACGAGCGCTTGCGCTCGCGGCCGTGGAGCTTTCGCTCGAAGTCGAGCCGGTATGGATACACAGCAGCCGGGCAGGCGGTGTCGAAGTCGTTCGAATGGACGCGCTCTGGTGCGTGCCAAACAGCCCGTATGCCGATCCCGACGCGATAATCGACGCGATTCGCGTGGCGCGCGAAACCGGGCAGCCTTTTCTGGGCACCTGTGGCGGCTACCAGCATGCCGTGCTTGAATTCGCACGCAACCGTCTCGGTTTATCGCAGGCGCAGAGCAGCGAGGAAAATCCCGCCACCTCGATGCCCCTGATCAACGCCCTGAGCTGTCGCCTTGCCAGCGAGCGCGACGCGATCAACCTCGAACCAGGATCGCGCGCCGGGGAAATCTACCGGCAGCGCCGTATCGTCGAGGAATATAACTGCGGCTTCGGCGTTAACCCCGAGTACCTTTCGCATTTCGTCGAATCCGAGCTGAAATTCAGCGGTTTCGATGATGCCGGCGGTCCGCGAATCGCCGAAATCCCGCTGCACCGATTTTTTATCGCCACCGCGTTTCAGCCGGAGCGCTCTGCTTTCGCCGGCCGTGCCCATCCACTGGTGCTGGCCCTGTTGCAGGCCTCGGCATGAAACTCTTGCCGGGTTTCAGCGCGCCGACTTCGATGACCGACGGATCGATGCGGTGGCCAGCCCACCGCGATGGCGTCAGCCGAATGTAGCGGCGCCGACGTGGACCCCGATAGCGCCAGCCTGATCATGGTTTGCCTGACCTTCTTCCTTGCGGGCGGGGTCAAGGGCGTTATTGGACTCGGCTTGCCGACGGTCAGCCTTGCGTTGCTGGCGATCGCCTTCGATCTGACCACGGCAATGGCGCTGCTGTTAATCCCTTCCCTGGTAACGAATGCCTGGCAAGCCGTCGCCGGCGGTTATCTTGCGCCCCTGCTGCGCCGGCTCTGGCCGTTACTATTGCTCGCGACGGTTACCGTCTGGATCGGGGGATTGGTCCTGACCCGGGTCGACCTGGCCTGGCCGACCGCACTGCTCGGCGCGCTGTTGATTGTTTACGCGGGATTGAATCTCGGCGGTTACCGCGTCCGTGTGGAGCCGCGGCAGGAAACCTGGGCCGGCCCGTTATGCGGCATGATCAACGGTATCCTGACCGGCATGACCGGATCCTTCGTCGTGCCCGGCGTGCTTTATCTGCAGGCGCTCGGACTGCCGCGCGACCGACTGGTGCAGGCAATGGGAATCCTGTTCACGCTATCGACACTGGCGCTTGCTTTCAGTCTGCAGGGCAACCGGTTGCTCAGCGTCGAGCTGGGATACTACTCGGCGCTGGGCCTGGTCCCGGCGCTCGCGGGCATGCTGATCGGTCTCCGAATCCGCGCTACGCTGGACGAGGATCGATTTCGCCGAATTTTTTTCGTTGCCTTACTGGTTGTTGGCGGATTTATCCTGCTGCGCCAGCTTTGAGCCGGAGCGAAGCGGGGTCGTCAATACGGCGCATCACTCCAGTAGCAATAGTCGCGCGGCGATACCCCACATCACGCAACCGATGACCAGGTCCAGCGTCCGCCAGGCGGCGGCCCGGGCAAACAGCGGGCGCAGCAACGACGCGCCGTACCCGAGCGCGAAAAAGAAAACGAAGGACGCGGACATCGCACCGCCCGTGAACCAGGCCAGGTCATCCGCGAACTGGGTCGAAACCGAACCGAGCAGCACCACCGTGTCGAGGTAGACATGCGGGTTGAGCCAGGTAAAGGCGAGGCAGGTCAGCGCCGATTGCCACGCGCTGGTGCTTCGAATCTTGCTCGGTTCGAGGCCCTTTTGCAGGCGCAACGCACGATAGAAACTGATCGCTCCATAGACCAGCAGGAATGCCGCGCCGCCGTAGCGCGCGACGCTGACCAGCGACGGGAATGCCGCGACCAGCCAGTGAAAGCCGCCGACTCCGAGCAGAATCAGGATCGCGTCGGACAGCGCGCAGATCAGGCAAACCAGCAGTACGTGTTCGCCCTTCAGACCCTGGCGCAGCACGAACGCGTTTTGCGCGCCAATCGCGAGGATCAGGGAAAAGCCGAGCGAAAACCCGAACAGCAGCGCATCCATTGAATAAAAACCGGGGCCGGCACAGAATGCCCGCATGTTAAAGCAGGCGTTACGAAAACCGGAAATCTATTTATACCCGTTCGCCGCCGCGGTGCCGATCAGCTTCGCCAGTTGGCAGGCGCTGATTAATAACTTCTCGATCGAGCAGGTCGGTTTCGGCGGGATCGAGATTGGCATTCTGCAGCGCCTGCGCGAGGTACTCGGATTTCTCGCCTTCGGCGTCGTTTTCCTGTTCCGGCCCCGCGATTATTTGCGCGACGCCGGCGAGCCCGGGCGAAGCGGGACCCGTCCTCCGCTTTAATCGGTGATACGGCAGCGGTTGCGCAGGCAACCGAGACCCGCGACCTCGACCTCGATCAGATCACCCGACTGCAGCCAGACCGGCGGGTCGCGAAAAGCGCCGACCCCGTGGGGGGTGCCGGTCGCGATGACGTCGCCCGGTTCCAGGGTGAACGCCTGGCTCAGGTACTGCAGCAGGTAGGGGATGCGATAAATCATTTCCGCCGTATTCGAATCCTGCATCACTTCGCCGTTAACCCGGCATTGAATCGTGAGTTGGTGCGGATCGGGAATCTCGTCACGGGTCACGAGGCAGGGCCCGAGCGGGCAGAAACTGTCCAGACATTTGCCGCGCAGCCACTGATCGCCAGGCCGGAACTGCAGGTCACGCGCACTGACGTCGTTGCAATTCAGGTAACCCGCGATGTAATTATAGGCGTTCGCCTGATCAACGTTGCGCGCGGTCTTGCCGATGACGACGGCGAGTTCCGCCTCGTAATCGACCTGTTGCGTGAGTTGTCCGGACCAGCGGATTTCGCTGCCGCTACCGATTACGGAAGACGGAAACTTGCAGAACATGGTGGCGAGATCGGGCATCGGTATTCCGCTCTCGCGCACGTGGTCGAGGTAGTTGAGACCGATCGCGACGATCTTTCCCGGTTGTGGAATCGGCGCGAGCAACTCGACCGCGCCGAGTTCGACGGCCTCGACCTCGTCCGTGATCAATCCACGGGCCTGCTGCATCCCGGCCTCGCCGAGACGCAGGAATTCGAGCATGCTGTCGGGCAGGGCGCCGCCGCTGGCGCGGTGCAGGTTGATGACCCGTTCGCCGTCAATGGCGCCGAGGCGGGTTGCTTCCGAATCGCGATAACTGATCAGCCGCACGGCGCGATTGCTCCGTTGTCGGCTGGATCAGGAATCTTCGGTAATCGGCACCAGCGACAGTTCGACGCGGCGATTCAACGCGCGGCCGGCATCGGTGCCGTTGTCCGCCATCGGATGCTTCTCGCCGAAGCCGACGGACTCGATACGCGCCTCGACTACGCCTTTTTGCCCCAGGTAGCTCGCCACGGACTGGGCGCGACGCTCGGACAGGGACTGGTTATAAGTTTCCGAACCGCGGCTGTCGGTATGCCCGGCGACGACGATGATGGTCTTGTCGAACTCCTGCAGCACCAGTACCACGGAGTCGAGCACCTCGTGGAAACCCTGGTCGAGATCGTGTCCGGCGGTAACAAACGTGATGTTGCCCGGCATGATCAGGTTGATGTTGTCCCCGTCACGCTCGACGCTGACGCCGGTTTCGCGCAGGATCTTGCGCAACTTGGCTTCCTGGGAGTCCATGTAGTAGCCGACACCACCGCCGGCACTCGCGCCGATCCCGGCCGCCTTGCGCATGGCTTTTTTACGGTCCTTGCTGCTCTCATGCTTGTTGCGCAGATAACCGAGCCCGAGCCCGATCCCGGCAC
>JBFGQE010000270.1:0-3867 GCA_041564355.1 Gammaproteobacteria bacterium
CTACGACAGCATCACCGCGCTGGCGCAGAGGGCTTACCCGATCTTCCCCGTCAGGTGGCTGCTCAAGGATCGCTTCGATTCGGTTTCGCGCGCGGCCCTGGTGCGCGTACCGGTACTGATTATTGCCGCCGAACGGGATCGCATCGTGCCGTCTTCGCACTCGCACAGGTTGAGTCGGGCGCTCGTCAACGCACCGGTTACCTGGGCCCTGATCGACGATGCCGCACACAACGACGTCACCGCGTTTCCCGCTTTCGGCGAGGCAGTGCGCAAATTTATCGCGGGATGAGGATCACGCCTGACGGCGCTGGAGGTGATTCTTGATGCCGGAAAAGACCGCTTTCGCCAGCTTTTGCTGGTAACCCGGGTTGCGCAGTTTGCGCTCCTCGGATGGGTTGGACAGAAATGCGGTCTCGATCAGGATCGATGGCATATCCGGCGCTTTCAGAACCGCGAAGCCGGCCTGCTGCACGTGCCGGTTATTCAACCCGGATACCTTGCCGATATGCTTGAGTACGTCCGAACCGAGCTCGAGGCTGTCCTGGATCGTCGCAGTTTGCGAAAGATCGAGTAAAACCGAGGCAATCAGATCGTCCTTGTCGTCCAGGCTGATACCGCCGATCAGGTCGGACGCGTTTTCCTTTTCCGCAATCCAGCGCGCCGCCTCCGAGCTGGCACCGCTCAGCGACAGCGCGTAAACCGACGCGCCCTTGACCTTGGGACTGTGGAACGAATCCGCATGCAGGGAGATGAAGATGTCGGCTTCGGCCTCGCGGGCTTTCTTTACCCGGTTACGCAGGCTGACGAAGCGATCGGCATCGCGGGTCAGGATTGCGCGGTATCCGGATTGACGGTTAATCAGGGTTCTCATGTGGCGGCCCATTGCCAGGGTCACGTCTTTTTCGCGTGTACCCTTGCGACCGATGGCCCCGGGATCACGCCCACCGTGACCTGGATCGATCGCGATCACGAACTCCTGCTTGCGCTTATTGCGCTCCTCGTGATTGGTCTTGATCGGCGTCGGACTCAACGCGGTCGCGTGTAGATCAACGACGAGGCGATGTCCGGACTTGCCATCGGGCTTGAGGGTAAAGCTGCGCGGGCGCACCTTCCCTTGCAGATCGAGCACCACGCGCAGGCGGCCGTGGTTCTTGCTCGCCGTGCGGATGCCGGACATCAGGTTGGTGGTTTCCCGGCTGACGTCGACGGCGTTACTCGGGCGGGTATCGGTCAGGTCGATGACGACGCGGTGCGGGTCGGCGAGGGTGAACAGCCTGTGCTCGATGGCGCCGGTCAGATCGAACACGACGCGCGTGTGATCGTCCGCGGATTGCGATACCCGGATGCCGGTCAGGGTCGCGTCCGGTTTCGTCGCCAGCGCCGATTTGGACGCGCTGAAAAGCGCGAGTGACAAGCCGTAGCGCGTCAACCGCTGCAGAAACAAACGTCTCGCTGTGGCAAATGGGTCCATGATTCTCGTTTTTGTACCTGTGCCTGACCCGTATTTATAGACAAACCCCGCAGAAAAATCAACGGTTTTTCTATATTAATTAGATAGATACTGCTCTTTTCTAGAATAAAACTGAAGATAACGGCTCAGACGACCCGATCGAGGCGACCGAGAAGCACCCGGCCCGCCTCCGATTTAGCCTCGATTGAAGCGGTTCTGCCCGCGTCGGCATAGCGCAGCTCGATTTCCAGATCGACGTCATGCAGGTACCCGCGCGCTCTTTCCGGCCACTCGATCAGGCACAGAGTCTGCGGGTTCAGGTAGTCGCGAAATCCCAGGTATTCGAGCTCCTCCGGGTCGCCCAGGCGATACAGATCGAAATGCGCCACCGTGAATCCATCGAACGGATAGTACTCGATCAGCGTGTAGGTCGGACTGCGAACCCCCGAGTCGATACCCCGCGCCTGCAGGGCGCCGCGCACGAGCGTGGTTTTACCGCTGCCGAGTTCACCGCTTAAGGTCACCACGCCACCGATTTCGCCGCTGCCGAAAAGCCGCGCACCGAGGGCACGCATTTGCTTCTCGTCGGTAATCGCGAGATCGGCCCTAACCTGCATTGCGCAATCGTCTGACGACGCGCGGAATATGGGCGATCACGTCACTCGCGATCAGCCCGGTCGGGTCCCGTCCGCGGCAAAATGCTTCGGCGCACAGGGCATGGATAAAAACGGCGCTGCGCGCGGCTTCGAACGGCTCCAGGCCCTGTCCGAGCAGCGCGGCGATCATGCCGGCCAGTACGTCACCCATTCCCGCGGTCGCCATGCCGGGATTACCCCGCGTGTTGATCTGCGCGAGGCGTCCGGGAGCGGCGATGAGACTGCCCGAACCTTTCAGCACCGTAGTCAGGCCGAAAACATCGACCAACTGGTTCACCGCGTCGAGCCGATCGCCCTGGATCGCGCTGCTGGTGACATCGAGCAATCGCGCCGCTTCCCCCGGGTGCGGCGTGATAACCGCCGAGGTCGAGCACAGATCACGCAGGAAGTCGGCCCGCAGCGCACCCGCATCGATGACCATCGGCAATTCCACCTGCTGCAGGCGCTGCCGACACCGGGCCGCGTCATCCCCGTCACCGAGACCGGGACCGATGACGACGACGCTAGCGTCGGCAAGTCGGTCGTCGAGCGCATCCCAGCCCAGTACCATGAGCTCCGGCACCGCGCCGAGGCTGCTACGGCAGTCCGGGTGCACCAGCGCGCTGACGAGACCCGCGCCGCTGCGCAACGCGGCGCTCGCGGCGAGCGCGACCGCCCCGCTCATGCCCTGGTCACCGCCAACCACGAGCACGTGCCCGTAATGATTCTTGTGCGAGTTGCGTTGCCGCGGTGCGGGCAGCCGGCATTGTCCGATTACCTCGATCGACGCCTCGACCCGCTCGCGCGCCGCGGCGGAAACGCCGAGACCGGTGAACACCAGTTCACCGCAATAATCCGGCCCGTCGGCGAGGAACTGGCCGGTCTTGGCACCGATAAAAGTGACCGTCAGTGCTGCCCGCACCGCGACCGGCTGCGCGGTGCCGGTGCGTGCATTGAGCCCCGACGGGATATCGATTGCCACGCGCGGTGCGGCGCTCGCGTTGATTGCTTCGATCAGCGCCTGCCAGTCAGGGTCGAGATCGCGTTGCAGCCCGATACCGAGCAATCCATCGACGATGACCTCCCCGCCCAGGGGCTGCCCGCTCCAGGCTTCGACCGTGCCGCCAGCCTGCGCCCAGAGCTGGCTGAAATGCTTCGACGTGGCCGACTGTTTGGCGGGATCGCCCTGGTGCAGCAGTTGCACATCGATGCGCTCGCGCCGCGCGCACAACGCGACCACGTAGGCGTCGCCGCCATTATTGCCGCTGCCGGCGAGCACGCTGATGCGGGAAGCCTGTGGCCAGCGCGCCTGCAGCTCGCGCCAGACTCGCTCTCCGGCGCGCTGCATCAGCTCGATGCCGGACAGCGCGTCGTGCTCGATCGCGGCCTGGTCGAGCGCGTAAACGGATTCGGGAAGGTACAACTGCATGCTGGTTTTATACCCCAGAGCCTGCGCCAATACCACCATCGGCACGGAAATTATTGTGTCGGGAAAACAGGATCATTTAGCGCATTTCAGACAGTCGCCGCGGCTTAAGCGGTTATACTGCTACCTTTTTCTCGCACGGGTTCGCCAGATGAGCGTACAGGCAGTCAGTTTCCATGCCAAATCTGACCAGGAGTTGCGCTCGCGTGTCAAGCTGCTGGGCAAGCTGATCGGCAACGTGTTGCTGAAGCACGAATCGCCGGAAGTGTTCCACGCGGTCGAGTCCCTGCGCACCGGCTTTATCCAGTTGCGCAAGCGCGACAGCGAACCGCGCCGCCGGGCCCTGATGGATCTGA
>JBFGQE010000271.1:0-3861 GCA_041564355.1 Gammaproteobacteria bacterium
CCATCGCGAATATGCAGCCGCGAAAAAATCCCGATTGCCTTGAGATGGCGCTGTATGCCCATCAGGTCGAACCAGCGCATGAATTGCGTGCTGTCGATTCCGGGCAAGAGCTCGTCCCGAACGGTTTCGTAGTACTCGAGCGCCAGGGCCTCGACCCGGTCCGCGGGCCAGGCGACGTAGCAATCACGCAGTAACGACACCAGGTCGTAGGTGATCGGACCCTTAACCGCGTCCTGGAAATCGAGTATGCCGGGATTCGCCTTTGCGGTTTTCATCAGGTTGCGCGAGTGATAATCGCGATGCACGAAAACTTGCGGCTGCGCCAGCGCATTGTCGATCAACATCTGCTTCAGCTCGAGCCAGCGGGATTGCTGGCGCGGGTCGAGATCGATGCCGAGCAAATTGCCCAGAAACCAGTCGCGGAACAAATCCATTTCACGTTGCAGCAAGTCGACGTCGTAATTCGGCAAGCTCCCGGCATCGATACGGGTTTGCATTATCCGCAGGGCTGCCAGCGCGTCGGCATACAGCGCCGCCTCGCTATCGGAGTCCAGCTGCGAAAGGTAATCGCTGTTACCGAAATCGGTGAGCAGTAAAAAACCCGCGTCGAGATTCGCGGCAACGATCTCGGGTGCGTTCAGTCCGGCGCCGCGCAGCAAGCCCGCTACCGCGATGAACCGGTCGCAGGGTTCCTGTTGCGGCGGCGCATCCATTACGATCAGCGATTCATCGCCGTAATGCAGCCGCAGGTAGCGGCGAAAACTGGCGTCGGCGGACGCCGGGGTCAGGCGAAAATCCCGGTAGCCAAGCGTGGCAATCCATTGTTCGAGTTGGGTCAATCTCTCTTGCATCACGCGGTAGCGGCTGCGATCCTGTTAAAAGGCCGGTATTATCCGGTGTTTATTTGGTACAACGCAACACAAGCCCATGAGTGCAATCGAAAATCTGCTCCAGGTAATGCGCGACCTGCGCGATCCGGACCACGGCTGCCCGTGGGATCTGCGCCAGACCAGCCTGTCTATCGCACCGCACACGCTGGACGAAACCCACGAGGTAATCGACGCAATCGAACGCGGCGATATCGACAATTTGCGTGAGGAACTCGGCGACCTGTTGTTCAATATCGTTTTCCATGCCCGCATCGCGGAGGAGCAGGGACACTTCGATTTCGACGATGTCGCGCAGGGCATCACCGACAAGATGCTGCGCCGACACCCGCATGTCTTCGGCGAAGACCGTGATCGCAGCTTCAGCGACGCAGAATTGTCGCAGCAATGGCAATTGCTGAAGCAGGAGGAAAAGGAATCGCGCGCGGAGGCGAGCCCTGCGGCGGATTCGGCGGCGAACTCCGCCGTCTACCGCGCGCGGCAACTGCAACAGGATGCTGCCGAAGTCGGCTTCGACTGGCCCAGCATCAACCCGGTATTCGACAAGCTGGAAGAAGAGATCGCCGAGCTCAAGCATGCTTTCGGCAGCGGCGATCAGGACGCGATTGCCGCTGAACTGGGTGACGTGCTGTTCGTCTGCATCAATCTCGCGCGTCACGCAAAAGTCAACGCGGAAATGGCCTTGCGCCAGACTAACCAGAAGTTCGTGCGACGTTTCGAATACGTGCGCCGGCAAATGATCGAGGCCGGTATCGAAATGGACCAGCGACAGCTCGACGAGATGGAGCGCTTCTGGCAGGAATCCAAGACCCGGGTCGGCTAACGGCATGAGCAGAAGTCGCCTGCAAACCGAACAACGCATCCTCGACGCAGTCGGTGCGATTTTACTCGAACAGGGTTATCCCGCGATCGGCGTCAACGCGGTCGCGCGCCGCGCTGGCTGCGACAAGGTATTGATTTACCGATATTTCGGTGGCTTCGACGAACTCCTGCTCGCGTTCGCCGAAACGACGACGCTATGGTGGGAAGTCGACGAGATCATTACCGAAAGCGCCCAGGAAATCAGCGCGATCGCGCTGCCGAATTACCTGCAAACCCTGTTGAATCGATATGTCGCTGCCCTCGAATCGCGCCCGCTGGCGCTCGAAATCATGGCCTGGGAAATGTCTGCGCAAAACCCGTTGATTGCGGCACTGGCGCGCCTGCGCTCCGAGCGCGGCATGGAGCTGGTGCGCCGTATTCGAGCGTCCTACGACCAGCCCTCGATCGACATCGGCGGCATTCTCGGCGTGTTTGGCGCGGCAATCAATTACCTCGTGATCCGGACGCGCAAGCAATCGCAGCAGTACAAAACCGAGGAATGGTGGCGCCTGCAGCAAACCATCGGCAAGTTATTGCAATCCTATGCCAACTGAGGTCGACGTCGTTCGACTGGCCGACGTCGATGTCGAGGAAATCCGGCGCCTGCTTGCGCGCTTCGACCTGGAGCTAACCGGTTGCGACGACGCCGGGCCGATTCCGGGGAGCTTCTGGGGTGACGACGAAGCCGGACTTCTGGGCAACCGTCTCTATGCCCGGGACGCAACCCCGCTGCATTCTATCCTGCACGAAACCGGACACTTCATCTGCCTGTCACCGGCGCGTCGCGAGCGCCTCGACACCGATGCCGCCAGCGACGATGCCGAGGAGACCGCGGTTTGCTATCTTCAGGTATTGCTCGCCGAGCAGCTCTCCGGCATCGGTCGCAAGCGGATTTTTGCCGACATGGACGCCTGGGGCTACAGTTTCCGCCTGGGTTCCACCGCAGCCTGGTTCGAGCAGGATGCCGAAGACGCGCGCGCCTGGCTGATCGAGCGCGGCATTGTCGACCCGCTTCGTCCGGCGAATTTACGCTTGCACGGCGCCCGCGGAGCCCCCTGATTATCGCCAAATCAGGCTAAAGATATCATCCGATCGACCGATACACCCTGTACGGGCATACGCGCGGTTTTGCCTGATTCACTATTAACTCGACGACACGATAGCAGGCAGGAGCAACTGGGTGGATATCGCAACACTGGTCGGATTTATCCTGGCATACGTGATTATTGGTGCCGCAATAAGTCTCGGTGGACCGTTCAATATCTTTATCAACGCACCGTCATTGCTCGTGGTCGTTGGCGGTACTTTTGCGGTGACGCTGATGCGGGTCACGATCGGTAACTTTCTGGGCTCGTTCAAGATCGGCCTGAAAGGCTTTTTTTACAAGCTCGACTCACCGCAAAACCTGATCGACGAATCGGTCGAACTTGCCAACGTCGCTCGCAAGGAAGGCATTCTCGCGCTCGAGGGGCGCGAAATCAGTAACGATTTTCTCGAGCGCGGCATCAGCCTGTGCATCGACGGTCATGCCCCCGAAGTCGTTCGCGGGCTGCTGGTCAAGGACATCAACATGTCGATCGACCGGCACACGATCGGCGCCGACATGTTCAAGGCCATGGCCGTCTACGCACCGGCGATGGGTATGATTGGAACGCTGATCGGCCTGGTGCAAATGCTCTCCAACATGTCCGACCCGGCCGCAATCGGGCCCGCGATGGCGGTCGCGCTGTTGACCACGCTGTACGGCGCGGTCATCGCCAACGCGTTCGCCTCGCCGCTGGCGGAAAAGCTGGTCCTGATCAGCGGTTACGAAAAGCTCAACAAGGACTTGATCCTCGAGTCGATCAACGGAATTCAGGAAGGCACCAACCCGCGCGTGCTGAAACAGTTACTCAACGCCTACCTGCCGGAAAGCAAGCGGCAGGAAGACGAATAAGGGCGTCGCGATGAACGAGGAATGCGATTGCCCACCCTGCAAGGAAGGCCTGCCACCCTGGCTTGCGACCTTCGCCGACATGATGGCGCTGTTGATGTGTTTCTTCGTGCTGCTGCTGTCCTTCGCCGAAATGGACGTACTCAAGTACAAGCAGGTCGCCGGCGCGCTCAAGCTGGC
>JBFGQE010000272.1:0-3859 GCA_041564355.1 Gammaproteobacteria bacterium
CGATGGCTTACAGAATGACTACTGACGCTGAAAAACAATTGACCAAAGAGACCGGTTTTCATCCGCGCACGCTGCAACATCCGCGCAACTACACCGAGTACGCCGGCTACTGGCTGGCCAACAGTTATACCAAGCACGGCGCGATCGGTGAATACTGGGCCTGCCGCGAGGCGGCTGTCGTGATCGACCTGTCGCCGCTGCGCAAGTACGAAGTGCTCGGACCCGACGCCGAGCTATTGATGCAGACCTGCGTGACGCGCAATATCCGCCGACTCGCGGTCGGCCAGGTCGTCTACACCGCGATGTGCTACGAAAACGGCGGCATGATCGATGACGGCACCGTATTTCGCCTCGGGCAGGACAATTTCCGCTGGATCGGCGGCAGCGACGAGAGCGGCCTGTGGCTGCGCGAGCAGGCGCAGAAACTCGGACTCGAGGTCTGGGTGCGCAATTCCACGGACCAGTTGCACAACCTGCAGGTTCAGGGGCCGAACAGCCGCGCTATTCTGCAGGAGATCATCTGGACGCGCCCGGACCAGGCCACGGTCGAGGAACTCGAATGGTTCCGTTTTTCAATCGCGCGCATCGGCGACGAGCATGGCATCCCGCTGGTGGTATCGCGTACCGGTTACACCGGCGAACTCGGCTACGAAGTATTCTGCCATCCAAAAGACGCGCCGGCGGTATGGGACGCCATCTGGGAAGCCGGGCAGTCTTATGACCTGACGCCGCTTGGACTCGAGGCGCTGGATATGCTGCGCGTCGAGGCCGGGCTGATTTTCGCTGGCTACGAGTTCAGCGACCAGACCGACCCGTTCGAGGCCGGCATCGGCTTTACCGTACCGCTGAAAACCAAGGAAGACGACTTCATCGGCAAGGAGGCGTTGATCAAGCGCAAGGAAAATCCTCAACGGGTGCTGGTCGGACTCGAGCTTCGCGGTGACGAAATGGCCGCCAACGGCGATTGCGTCAACATCGGCCGCCACCAGGTCGGGGAGATAACCAGCGCGGTGCGCTCGCCGATACTGCGCAAAAACCTGGCCCTGTGCCGCATGAGCGTCGACTACAGCGAGCTCGGTACCGAGGTCGAGGTCGGTAAGCTCGACGGCAAGCAAAAGCGCTTGCCGGCCAAGGTTGTGCCCTTCCCGTTTTATGACCCGACCAAGTCGCGCGTGCGCGACGTGCCGCCTCCCGAATAGGGTGCCGAATTCGGTTCTCGCGGAGGCGCGGAGATTGGTTTTCGCGGAGACGCTGGGTTCGCGGAGGGGTGTTAACGCGGTCGTATCAGCCCGGCTTTCACCACAGTTCGATGATGATCCAGCGAAATTGACAGCGCGCGCTTTTTAGCATGTCGGATTTCACCCCGCGAGACCGGGCTCAGACTGGCCAGGCCGTAATCCAGAAACTTCCTTCACGTTACCCGCGCCCCCGCGTAAACCGAAGCGCGGCTAGCGGATGACGAGGCAGTTGACTTCGGTCAGGTCGAGCAGCTTGCGCGAAACGCTGCCCATCGATGCGGCTTTCGCCTTTGAATGGCCGCGCGTGCCGACAATAATCAGGTCGACCTTGCGCCGCCGCGCGAAGCCGGCAATGCTGGTTGCCGGATCACCGCTGCCGATCGCGGTCTGCACTTTCTTTACACCCTCCTTGCGCGCGGTCTTTTTCGCCGCTCCGAGGATCCGGTCCGATGCCTCGCGCATCAACTCGTCGCGCGCGTTGTTAAAAGCCTCGAACTCGGGCGCCGCCTTCAACTCGTCGGGCAGCTGCACGTCACGAATCACGTTCAAGACCAATAGTTCCGCCTCGTGATGGATTGACAATCGCGCGGCAAAACTGACTGCGCGGCTCGACGCCGCGGATGCATCGGTTGCAACCAGAATCTTGCTGATCATGCGCCGAAAACACTACTCTCGCGTGGAAACCTGCGTATTAAGCCCATAAGCGATTCATTCTGCAAGCGATAAGAAACCGCGCCAGCTTGATGTCATACCGGTCAGATCGCAATTCCCGCATGATGCGGCGCCCATTCACCCGGCATGCAATAGCCGAGTTCGGCGGGGGAGCGCATGGCCAGTGTGTTTTCGCTGCGCATCTCAATCCTGTTGCCCGATTCGATGCCCAAGCATAACCCAGGCGACAGGGCGAAAACAGGCGTCCACCCGTGGCGCCGACCGGTTCCGTGCCGAGGCGCGGCACGAGGCCTTATCGAGGTTGGGAGACCGGCTATTCGGCGTACCAGCTGCCATCCGCCTTGCGCACCAGCCACTGGAAGGAATGCCAGTAGTAAACTCCCGATTCTCGAGTCGACGGGGCGGTGCAGTTAATTTTCCTGCGTCCCGCTGCGCGCGGGTCGGGCAAATCGATCTCGACCTCGAGGGCTTTGCTGGCAGGCCATGCGAGCTGCAATCGCTGGCCCCCGGCGCTGTAGCAGGCGAGCTGGTTACGCCGGTATTCGCCTTCGTCGAGCGTGAGCCGCAGGCGCTCGAGGTAACCCGGGTCGCCGACGCCAGGAATTGCCCTCGAATCCTTAACCGGCAACGGGCGCGTTCGCAGGCTGGTTGCAAAACGCTGCAGGTCCGCGTATCCGGTTGCCATCGGGAAGCGCGGCACGGCGAGAAAATCAGACCCGGCGTCGACCGCGCCGGATTGCTGGGCAATGCCAAGAAAGTCCATTTCCCGCAGCAGTTGCTGCAACTCGTGCGAATACTCGCCGTAGGGATAAGCAAACAGGTTCGTCTCTATGCCGACCTCGGTTTCGAGACGCACGGAAGCGTGGCGAATGTCTTCGGCCACGCGCGCACGCCATTGCGCGTCGGTCTCACCGGCGAGCCGACGCACCAGGTGCGCGTGACTGCGGCTGTGATTACCGACTTCGGCGCCCGCCGCGACCATTTCTCGTATCTGCTGCCAGTCGAGACTTTGCGCATAACCGCGATCGATGGCATCGGTATTGATAAACAGCGTGAACGGCCAGCCGCGCCGGCGCAGGCGAGGAAACGCCTCGTTATAAACCGAGCGATAGGCGTCGTCGAAGGTAATTGCCACGGTATTTTTCGGCAGCGCCTGATTGCGCTGCAGCGTATCCAGAATGCGGCCCAGCGGCCAGACGGTAAATCCGTTCTCATCGAGGTACTGCAGATGGCGCGCGAATACCGCTGGCGTAACGCTCGTCACCGCCGGTGTTTCCTCGCTGACGTGGTGGTAGACGAGTACCACCGCATGATCGTCGGCCAGTAGAGAAGAAATGCCGCCCAGGGCAAGAATCAGCGCGGCCAGGAACTTCATTTTTCCCCGCTCGCGCGAGAGCGGTGGTATTGACGCAGCATAAGCTTAACCTCGTTGACATAGGCTTCACGGCGCTGGGAGTAAAACAGCAACCCGTCGGCGAGCAGAGCGCCGTTTACTCGCTTGCCCGCATTGCGCAGACGTTGACGTATTTCACGCAGCTTGCGGTAAACCTTGCCGGTGTTGATATTGTGCAAATAGGCAGCCACCGAGTCACCCACCGAATCGAACTTGCGCACCTCATGCCGCGCGCCGGACGCGCGTTTGCTGGGGACGAGACCGCAGCCCGCGCGGTAACACCACTGCCCGAACAGGTTATTTGCCTCGCGCGCGAAGCGTGACCGACCCCAGCCGGATTCCTTGGCCGCCTGCACGAGCACCAGCGGTACCGGAACCGCGTCCACTCGACGCCCGAGTTTTTCCACGATCGCCCGCAGGTTGGACTCGTCCCAGTCGACCCGGTAATGTTCTGCCAGCGACCTTAACTTGCGCCGCTGGATCAGACCTAACTCCGCCCCGGAAGCGATCGCGTCGGCGATTTCGAGTAGCCACTCGCGGTCGTCGAGAATTTCAC
>JBFGQE010000273.1:0-3835 GCA_041564355.1 Gammaproteobacteria bacterium
ACACCGGCGATCCGTCCCGGGTGCAGCAAATCATCACCAACCTGTGCGGCAATGCGATCAAGTTCACCGAGCGGGGCCATATCGAGATGTCGGCGAAAATCGACGGTCGGAAGGACGGCGAGGTGATGGTCAAGATGGTCATTCGGGATACCGGAATCGGCCTCGACGAGGATGTCCAGGAGCAGATTTTCAGCTCGTTTTCCCAGGCCGACAGTTCGACGACGCGCCGTTACGGGGGAACCGGGCTCGGGCTTTCCATCTGCAAACACCTGGTCGAACTGATGGGCGGCGAGATCGGCGTCAACAGCAGGAAGGGCCGGGGTTCGACTTTCTGGTTCAGCGTGCCGTTGAAGATCGCCGAAGGTAGCCCGGACGCCGGAGAGGACGCCGGTCAGGCGGACGGAATCGAGCCGAAAAAACTGCTCCTCGTCACCGACTCGACCGTTCTCGGCACCAGCCTGGAGAAACGAATTACCGCCGAGCAGGATCTGGCGCCGACGGTAATCACCTACGAGGAGGTGGCGAACTTCATCCGCCAGAAACGGGCCCCTTTGAACGACTTCGACATCATCCTCTGTGACGCGGGTTCCGGGCAAATTCTGTCCGAGCTGCAGGGCACGATCGACGAATTGCGCGCCAATTCGGGCAGCGATTCAGTGCGTTGCGGTTTGCTGGTGCTGCTCAAGGAAAAATTCGCCGACGGCGTGCTGACGCTCGACGGCGTGGACTTCGCGATCGCCAAGCCGGTGCCGCGAGTGGCAATCCGGCGGATGTTGTCGGACGACGGCCAGTTCTGGCTCGACCGGAGCGACGATCACGCCGGTCAGGACTCGCTTGCCGGCACCATGCAGGGCGCCAGGATCCTGGTCGCCGAGGACAACCCCGTCAACCAGAAGCTGATCACCGAGGTGTTGCGTATTTTCGGTTGCGACCTGATGCTGGTCGAAAACGGCGAGCAGGCCGTTTCGATGCACGAGCGAAACCGCTACGACATGATCCTTATGGATTGCCAGATGCCCGAGATGGACGGCTTCGAGGCGACCGAGATCATTCGCGCGAAGGAGCGAGAAGCGGGCGTCGAGCGGGGTGTCACCATCGTGGCCCTGACCGCGAACGCACGCAGGGAAGACCGCGACAACTGCCTCGCCTGCGGCATGAACGATTACCTCAGCAAGCCGTTTACGATGGTGCAGCTCAAAAATACCATTTTCAAGTGGTACACCGCGGCCGATGGCGCCCGCGGCGACGTAGCGGCGCCACCGCCGGCGGACGAGACGGAAAAGCCCGCGGCCGGCGACGACGACTCGCTGCTGGACCTTGACACGCTCAACGGCATCCGCGCGATCCAGGATCCGCAGGCGCCCGATATCCTCGGGAAACTGCTCGAGATCTACCTCGGCAATGCCCCCGAACTGATCGCGCGATTGCGTGCGGCAATCGAGGAGGGCAGCTGCGATTCGATCCGGGAATACGCGCACAGCCTGAAATCGTCGAGCGGCAACATCGGCGCGCGCAAGATCTTCGAGCTCGCGGCGGCGATCGAAAACATGGCGCGCGACGAAAAGATCGATGGCGTGGAAACGCTTCTCGCGACGATCGAACGACTGTATCCGCCGACCTGCGAATTGCTCGAACAGGAAATTCGCCGCCCGGCGGCGTAAAGGCTTTGCGATTGACGATCCCGGGATGAGTGACTGAAATGACTATCACCAATCTACGCGCCCTGCGAAGCACGCTCGATATCAAGGTCGTCAAGGCGAGTTGCTTCGGCAACAGTTTCCTGATCTACGACGGAACCAGCGAGCCGCTGCTCGAGGAGCGCCATTTTTCGGAGTTTGCGCGGCAGGTCACCGACCCCCAGTTCGGCATCGGCGCCGACAATTTCCTCGTAATCCAGAACTGCACCGCCGAAGAGCTGCACGCGATCAATCTGGTGCATCGCTACTGGAAGAAAGTTCCGGATACCACGGCGGATTATATCTTCCGAATGTTCGAACCCGACGGCGAGGAAGCCCTGTCCTGCGGCAATGGCCTGATGTGCATCGCGAATTACCTGTCCGAGAAATTCGGGATCGAAGCGGCCAGCTTCATGACCGAGGTCCCGTTGGCGAAGACCAACGAGACGACGATCGGGTATGCGCAGGAGAAGTCCTACGGCTGGGTGAACCTCGGCTACCCGAGAAAATTTCCCGCTGAAATCCGGACGCAGAGCCGGTCGGACGTCTGCGTCGGAGAAATTCAGACGATCGGCGATCTGCGCATTCGATTCAGAAACCATGACCTGCAACCCTATTCCAGCGAAACCGAGCTGTTGCTGTCGGGGCACCTGACCTTCACCGGCGAACCGCACCTGGTTTTCCTGCTCGACGACGAAGATTCGCCGATCGCCGAGTTCGCCGATGCAATTTTCGCCAGCGCCGACGACGTGCAGGTGGCAGGACCCGTAGTTCAGCGCAGAAGCGGGTTCGGCACCTGGCTGGTGGAACACGTCGGGCATTATCTCAATACCCACTACCGCGACCGCTTTCCCGCCGGCATCAACGTCAACTTCGCGCGCAGGGAGCGGCACGGCGCTGCGGTCGAGTACCGTTGCTACGAGCGCGGCGTGTTCAAGGAAACGCTGGCCTGCGGCACCGGCGCCGTGGCGGTCGCCTTCATCATGGGACACTTCCACGGTTTTTCGGAAGACGGCGTAAAAATCCTGCCGCACCGCTGCCGGTGGTATCGGGCGGATGCGATCATGGCGGTCAACGGCGGTGACGACGGCTGGCTGCTCGAGGGCCAGCCGGACATCGTCGCGGTAATCGATTTCCGCTTCGAACCGCCGCACAGCGAATCCGAATACCTGCCCCGCCTGCAGGCCGGTCCCCGCTAGCGCCGCCGGCTGCCGGCAGCAAAAGGACGTCGTGCTGACATGAGAGCAAAGCTGGTCATAGGTTCGGCAGCCCTGCTGGCGATTGCCTTCGTCATCAACACCGCCTTTTTGCTCGCGGCGCTGTCCGACGGTTACCAGGTGTCGGAAATCAAGCGGTATCTCAAGCCGGTCGAATCGGCCAGGAATTCGATCGAACAAACGCTCGGCAGCAACACCCGATTGTCGGTCGCCGAGATGCGGGAAATTCTCGATCGGCAGCGACAGGCGCTCAACCGGCACTGGCGCAGGATTGCGGACGCGGACCCGGTCGCGCGATTCTCGCCCGACCATGACCTGGTCAATCTCTCGATCGTCCTCAAGAGCGGGTCCAAGCTGGTAACGACCGACAGGGCAAAAGGTGAACGCGACACGCCCGAGGAACTCGTCGAGCAAATCGTCGAGATCTCGGACGGGCGGTCGCTGGCCGGCCTCAGGTTCGTCGAGGACAGCAACAAGTACTACGTTCCGTATTTGCTGTTCGACAACCAGGGTCGCTGGTTCGTCAGCCTGGTATTCCACTTCGAGAAGGATGCGCTGAGGTACTCCGTTGCTCCCCACCTCGGCGCGCACTACCTGCCGACGATCATCATCGGGCTGTTCAGCGCGCTGGGTATCCTGTGGCTCAACTTCAGGCTCGTGCTCGAGAACCGCCTGATCGGCAAGCGCGATCTCGTCGTCGATTTCGTACTGATCATGCTGGTCTCGCTCGCCTGTTCGCTGCTGACCAGCACGGTCATTTTCGAGCGCAAGATCCTCGCCGCGTCGGCGGACAACGCGCGTCAAACCATGACGGAAATTTCCGCCAGCTTCACCGAGCGGCTGTCGTTGCGCAAGACCGGGGCAGAAACCGGCAGGCGGCAACCGCCCCAAGGCGAATTTTTCGGCCGCTTCGACAACTTCGAGAGCATCGCGCTGGCCGGT
>JBFGQE010000274.1:0-3806 GCA_041564355.1 Gammaproteobacteria bacterium
ATGCCGGTCTTCGGTACCATCGCATCGCGCTTCAACGACGACGGCACGACGGCGCTTTACCAGTCGATACTGGATCACCTGCAGACGCTCGGGCTGCCCGCGACCGATGCCCGCCTGCCCCGCGTGGAGACGCGCCGGTCGACCGCGGCGACCGTTATCGTGCCGACCACGCGCGTGCGCTACCTGGCCGAAATCGCGGCCTGCGTGCGCGACTACCACGGCTGGGTCGAGCAACAGGTGCGATTCGCACGCGAGCGCCAGCAGCTGAGTGAAGCCCGGCGCATGCTCGCCGACGCCGGCGCAGAAGCCGGCGATAACGACCTCGAAAGCCTGGTCGCACAACGCGAGCAGGCGCTCGACGAGCGCTCGCGCAGGCTGCTCGAAGAGTGGCCTGGGATCCGTGACAGCTACGCCGCTGACGAGTACGTGGTGCGCATTCGCGACCGCGAAATCCGCACCGGGCTGCGACATGAAACACTGTCGGGTTCGAGTATTCCAAAAGTTGCGTTGCCCGCCTTCGAAGACCATGGCGAACTGTTGAAATGGCTGCTGCTGGAAAACCTGCCCGGCAGCTTCCCGTTTACCGCCGGTGTCTTTGCCTTCAAGCGCGAGGGCGAGGATCCGACACGCATGTTTGCCGGCGAGGGCGACGCGTTTCGCACCAATCGTCGCTTCAAACAGCTGTCGGAACACTCGGCGGCAAAGCGATTGTCCACCGCGTTCGACTCGGTCACGCTGTACGGCTTCGATCCGGACGAGCGTCCCGACATCTACGGCAAGGTCGGCAACTCCGGGGTTTCGATCGCGACGCTCGACGATATGAAGGCGCTCTACGACGGCTTCGATTTATGCGACCCGGCGACCTCGGTGTCGATGACGATCAACGGCCCCGCACCGATCATTCTGGCGATGTACCTGAATACCGCGATCGACCAGCAACTCAGACGTTTCGAGGAAGAAAACGGACGGGCACCGACCGATCAGGAATTGGAGAAGACGCGCGCCTGGGCGCTGGAAAATATACGCGGCACGGTGCAGGCCGATATTCTCAAGGAAGACCAGGGGCAGAACACCTGTATTTTTTCCACCGAGTTCGCGCTGAAAATGATGGGCGATATCCAGCAGTACTTCATCGATCACCGGATTCGCAATTTTTATTCGGTCTCGATCTCGGGCTATCACATCGCCGAGGCCGGCGCCAACCCGATCTCGCAGCTCGCTTTCACGCTCGCCAACGGATTCACCTTCGTCGAGGCCTACCTCGCGCGCGGCATGCACATCGATGATTTCGCACCAAACCTGTCGTTCTTTTTCTCCAACGGCATGGATCCCGAATACACGGTGATGGGCCGCGTTGCGCGGCGCATCTGGGCGACGGCGATGAAAAACCGCTACGGCGCGAACGAGCGCAGCCAGAAACTCAAGTACCACATCCAGACCTCGGGCCGTTCGCTGCACGCGCAGGAAATGGATTTCAACGATATCCGCACCACGCTGCAGGCCCTGATCGCGATTTACGATAACTGCAACAGCCTGCACACCAACGCCTTCGACGAAGCGATCACGACACCCACCGAGGAGTCGGTGCGCCGTGCGCTCGCGATCCAACTGATCATCAATAACGAGTGGGGACTGGCGAAAAACCAGAACCCGAACCAGGGCGCGTTCATCATCGACCAGCTAACCGACCTGGTCGAGGAAGCCGTGCTCCAGGAATTCGAGAGTATCTCCGAGCGCGGCGGCGTGCTCGGCGCAATGGAAACCGGTTACCAGCGCGGCAAGATCCAGGACGAGTCGATGCTCTACGAGCACCGCAAGCATGACGGGTCGCTGCCGATCGTCGGCGTCAACACGTTCCTCAATCCGCACGGTAACAGCGAATACGAAATCGAACTCGCGCGCTCGACCGACGAAGAAAAGCAAAGCCAGATCAGGCGTCTGCGTGAATTCCAGACCGCGCACGAAGCATCCAGCGCCACCGCGCTGGAACGGGTTCGCAGCGCGGCGATCAACAACGAGAATATTTTCCAGGCGCTGGTCGCAGCGGTGTGCCACTGCTCGCTCGGTGAAATCACCCATGCGCTGTTCGAAGTCGGCGGCCAGTACCGCCGGAACATGTGATAAATAGGGATAAATAGGGGGACAGTATACCTATTTCGCCGGGCGAAATAGGTATACTGTCCCCCGAATTTCTGTCCCGAATTTCCGAAATAGGTATACTGTCCGCCGAATTTCGGGGGGAGTGCATGAACATCAAAACCGTAGGCGTGGTCGGCGCCGGCACCATGGGCAACGGCATTGCGCAGGTTTGCGCGGCAGCGGGTCTGAAAGTGATCATGCAGGACATCGGTGACGCGCAGGTCGAGCGAGGAATGCAAACGATTACGACCAGTCTCGATCGACTGATCAAGAAAGAAAAGATCAGCGCGGAAAACAAGGCGGCAACACTGGGAAACATCGAGACCGCGCTCACGCTAAACGCGCTTGCCGAGGTCGATATCGTGATCGAGGCCGCGACCGAAAACGAGTCGCTCAAACTGGATCTTTTTCGCCAGCTAGACGAAACCTGCAAAACCGGCGCCCTGCTTGCCTCCAACACCTCCTCGATCTCGCTGACCCGTATCGCCGGCGTGACCCGACGCGCCGGCCAGGTGATCGGCATGCACTTCATGAACCCGGTGCCGATGATGGTGCTGGTCGAGGTTATCCGCGCGTTGCAGACCAGCGACGAGACTTATCGCGCCGTTCACGAGCTGAGCGAATTCATCGGCAAGGTGCCGATCGAGGCGAAAGACAGTCCCGGCTTCGTTGCCAACCGCATTCTGATCCCGATGATCAACGAGGCCGCCTACGTCTACTACGAGGGGCTCGCCAGCGCCGAAGGCATCGACGAAATCATGAAACTCGGCATGGCGCACCCGATGGGACCACTGGCGCTGGCCGACCTGATCGGCCTGGATACCTGCTACGCGGTGATCAAGGTCTTGCACGAAGGTTTCGGCGATTCGAAATACCGCCCCTGCCCGATCTGGCAGCAAATGGTCGACGCCGGGTACCTCGGGCGCAAGTCGGGCCGCGGATTTTACGATTACTCGGCCTAGGCTTGTCGCCTGTGCTCGCAGTTCCTGCGGAAATACGTCACGGCCGGCGCCGCGGCCTCGGCCGTGCCGGTTCGCTCGATAAATTACCCCCGATCCGGTGCCGGCTGCAATCCTGTCGCCACCTCTGCTTGGCTTTCCGCTCGTCGTGCGCGTCGATTCGATGCACTGCATTGCCAACCTCGCCGATTGCGGTGTCACCCGGGGCGAGACGCGGCGGGAAACCGCAAATAAATTTTACAGCGCCGTGTTTTAGCGTTGTAATAGGCCCCGTACAACCGATACCGCCGACGCGATGGCCGATGTGCTCGCGGGCAATAGCATAATAACGAAACACCTGCTCATGGATCCGAAGGAACAAGACTCGACACTCGATACCTTCCCCAAGCTGCTGCAGCACCACGTGCAGAGGCGTCCGAAGCGGGATGCGATGCGTGAAAAAGATCTCGGCATCTGGCAATCCTGGACCTGGGCCGATGTCGCGGTGGAGGTGAGATCGCTCGCCTGCGGACTTGCCAGCCTCGGCCTCAAACGGGGCGACAAGCTTGCCATTATCGGCGACAACCGCCCGCGTCTGTATTGGGGGATGACCGCAGCGCAGGCGCTCGGCGCGGTGCCGGTGCCGCTGTACCAGGACTCGGTCGCGGACGAAATGGCCTATGTGCTCGACAATGCCGACGTCAAGATTGCGCTGGTCGAAGACCAGGA
>JBFGQE010000275.1:0-3792 GCA_041564355.1 Gammaproteobacteria bacterium
CTACGATCTTGGGAGGGCGAAAATCATGCTCTGACCCCGGCGATCCTGACGCCGGCGATTTGGTAGTCCGGTCTCAGGATTCGATGCCCTGGAGCAGGCGCTGGATGTTGCCGCGGTGACGCCAGATCAGGATTGCCGACAGGACTCCGAACACAGCGGTTATCCGCCAGTCCTGGGTTTGCCAGTAAAGCAGGGCAGGCAACGCGGAAAAAGAGATAATCGCGGCCAGTGAAGAGATGCGAAACACCTTGGCGAACACCAGCCAGGTGGCGATCAATGCCGCGCCGGCAACCCAGTTGAATCCGACCGTGGCCGCCATCGCGGTAGCGACACCCTTGCCGCCGCGAAACTCGAAAAAAACCGGGAAGCAATGGCCGATGAACGCGGCGAAAGCGGTGAACGCGACGATCAGCAGATCGGCACCGAGCAGCCTGGCCAGCAACACCGGGAGCAATCCCTTCAGGCAGTCGCCGACCAGGGTCAGCAAGGCCGCCTTTTTTCCCGCGATGCGCAGCACGTTGGTCGCGCCCGGGTTGTTCGAACCCCCGCTGCGCGGGTCCGTGAACCCCATGATCTTGCTCAGCAAAATCGCGGACGATATCGACCCCAACAGGTAGGCAAATAAAATCAGGAATGCGGATTCGATCATAGTGGCGCGACGGACGGGGTTGCGCGACACTCTACCAGATATGCCGGCAGCGTACACCGCTCCCGTGCAAAGCCGGCCGGCCGCTTGCGACGAGTGGGTGATCCTGTCGACGGATTTCGGGTAGAATCCGTCGCCGATGCCGCAGCGGCGCGGTCGTGCCGTGACGTACCGGTTCGCCGGGGCGGCGAAAGTCCGCCGCGCTGCGCTTCATTCAAGCAACAGTGGAGTTTCGTTGGACCTGCTAAACCCGCCCAGGCTGGACAAGTCGGCCGTAAAAAAATTCTTTGATCGTGCTGCTAAAAGCTACGATCATGCCGCTATTTTGCAGAAAGAGGTGCAAAAACGGCTGATCGAGAGATTGAATTACATGCGTCACCGGCCGGCGACAATTATCGATCTCGGCTGCGGCACCGGTAACGGCATCCCCGACCTGCAGAAAGCTTACCCAAAAGCTCGGGTGGTCGCGCTGGATATCGCTCCGGCGATGCTTGGCCAGGCGCGCAACAGATTTCGGCGGTGGTCGAAAAAACGCCTGGTCGAAGCCGACATGGAGCAATTGCCATTTGCCGACGCGAGCTTCGACCTCGTTTTTTCGTCACTGGCGCTGCCCTGGAGCAACGATATCGGCGCGACGCTCAAAGAGCTGGCGCGCGTATCTTCGCACGATTCTCTGCTACTGTTCGCGAGCCTCGGCCCCGGCACGCTGGCGGAGCTCGAGGCAAGCTGGCGAGCGCTGGATTCGCATCCGCACGTGCACGGCTTTGTCGACATGCACGATGTCGGTGACGCGATGATGGCCGCAGGCTTCGTCCAACCGGTGGTGGATGCCGAAACCATCCGCATGGAATATGCCGAATTCGGCGACTTGTTCGATGACTTGCGCAAGTCCGGTTCGAGCAATGCCCACGTTGGCCGTCGCCGCGGGCTGACGGCTGCCAAACAGCTGCGCCTGCTCGAAGAAAGTTATCGCCAGCAGGGGTTTGAGAACGGCAAGTTCATCGCGTCTTACGAAATTGTATACGGTCACGCCTGGACGCGGCGCGGGGCTCAGGAACCGGGAGGCACGATGCCGTGGGGCTGAATCCATCCCATGTAGAATGAAAACGCGATGAACAGGAAAACCAGGATGGATAATCCGATGCGGAAGCTGAGGAACGTAACCGTACGATTCGAGCCACTGCGGTCCTTGACCAGGCTGAACATCCCGGCCGCGAGGCTCAACACGATGAGCCCGAGCATGATGACAATAATGATTTTTACGATAGACATAAGTTCCCGGAAAACAAGTTTACCTTTTTGGCGGACGCTGTCGACATGATTCGCGGACGCCGCTTCAGCGCACCGCGCTGGTCGATCATGCTGACGATCGTCGGCGTGTCCCTGTTCATTGCGCTGGGCAGCTGGCAGCTGGACCGTGCCGAATTTAAACAAGCCATCGAGGATACCTACGCACAGCGGCTCGCGCTGGATTACCGGCCATACGATCCGCGTGAGGATCGGGTCACCACCGAGTACAGCAGGTTGCTGTTGTGGGGTCGTTACGACAATGCGCACAGCCTGTTGCTCGACAACCAGGTTTATCTCGGCAAGGCGGGATACCAGGTATTGACGCCTTTTTACCTGAATGACAGCGATCGAATCGTGCTGGTTAATCGCGGTTGGGCCGCCTGGGGGGAGCGCCGTGATCTGCCGGGCACGCTGCCCGAACCCCTCGATCCGGGAAAAGCCGCCGGAATCGCTTTTTATCCCGGCGAAGCGGCGCTGAAGCTGGGTCGGGTTGATTTAGGCGGCCAGTGGCCACAACTTATCCCGCGGCTGGACATCGAAGCATTGCGCGCTCACTATTCGGACGATTTGCTGCCTTTCGTGCTGTGGCTGGGTTCAGATCAGCCCGGCCACTTCGTGCGTGACTGGGAACCGCTGTGGTTACCGCCGGAGAAAAGCCGGGCCTACGCATTGCAATGGTTTGCATTCGCTGCGCTCGCAATTGTCCTGTTTGTCATCTTAAATCTGCGGAAAGTCGAATGAGTACCGAATCTGATAAATCTCGATCCCTGTTCTGGTACCGGATCAAACTGCTGGCGCTGATCACCGTCTTCCTGTCTCCGTTTATCGGCGGCTGGCTTGCGCTCTACGTTTTCGACCTGAGACCGGTTAGCGGAAACTATGGCAACCTCGTGCACCCGGTTAAAAAAATCAGCTGGCCGACGCTCGCAACCATCGATGGCCAGCGCTTCGAGGCAGGCTTCGGGCGCAAGTGGACTTTTGTGCTGTTTGCCGGCGAAGATTGCACCGAGCTATGCCGTAACAACCTGTATTACATGCGCCAGATCCGTACGTTGCTCGGTCGCGACAACCAGCGCCTGCAAAACGTGTTGTTCATCGCGGCGCCGCTGGACGACGAGATGCGCAACTTTCTGCATGACTACCCGCGGCTCGCCGTGATCGAAAATTTCCGCGATACCAATCTCCTCGCGCAGTTCGAGCTCGACGGCACCGAAACGGTGGGCAGTGCGCCGCGACTATATCTGGTCGATCCGGATCAAAACCTGATGATGCACTACCCGGCGGAAAACGAACACGCGAGAATTCTCGAAGACCTGAAGAAACTGATGAAGTTATCGCAGATCGGTTGAGTCTGATATCATCGCGCGATTGATTGGCGATGCCAAAGCCGGTATAAAGGCCGCCACCCAGCAACCAGTGCAGAGTCCGTCTAGCCTAATGAGTACGCTCACCCTCGCCTCCTGGCACCAGTACTACAACCTGACCAAGCCCAAGGTGGTGTTGTTGATCGTGTTTACCGCGATGGTCGGTATGCTGCTCGCCGCGGAAGGCGCGCCGCGTATCGATACCTTTTTCTTCGGCCTGCTCGGCATCGGCCTCGCCGCGGCCTCCGGCGCCGCGATTAACCATGTCGTCGACGAACATATCGACCGCATCATGGAGCGCACGCGCAATCGACCGCTGGTCAGCGGGGAGCTGGACCAGAAATCGGCGCTGATCTTCGCCCTCACGATCGGCGCTCTCGGCATCGCGATGCTGGTCCTGTTTGTCAATTTCCTGACCGCGATCCTGACTTTTTTCTCGCTGGTCGGCTACGCGCTGATCTACACGATGTACCTGAAGCGCGCGACGCCGCA
>JBFGQE010000276.1:0-3777 GCA_041564355.1 Gammaproteobacteria bacterium
ACGCGAGAACTCGTCGATAAACCCGGTATATTCACCGCTGACGAAAAAACGCAGGTAAATCTTGTTGTCCTTGACGGAATTATCCGCGTAACCGTTTTCGGACAGTAGGCGCCCCTGTGCTTTCCGTTCCGCCACCCATGCGGAATCGCCCGATCTCCACAGGTGCGCCAGTTGCTGCGCCGCCTTCGCGGTACCGATTTTATTTGCACTAAAGTCCACGGTTTTCACTAGGGCGCCTCGCAGGCATTCTCGAAATACCGCTCGCTCAGCTCGAATTCGGCCGCGAGTTCCCTCAGTTTCTCGACTTCGTCACCGAGGACGAGATCGCCGACCGCGTCCTCGATGTCGGAAAGTAGCGGGATATCTATGGCGAGATACTTCCAGTTGCCCAGTAGTTCCAGCATTTTTTCGGTTATTTCTTCGCGTAGCGCCTGGATTTCTTCTTCCGAAAACTCGCCGCTGTCGATCGCGCTCTTCAAGCGTGCGAATTCTTCGTTGCCGAATTGCTCGAGCAGCGAATCCCACAGACCGCCGGCGAGGCTTTCACCGATTTCGGCGGCAAAAAAGGTCTGGATGGTAAACGGCATAATCGAACTCAACGGTGCTTCCAGCGGCGTCAAACTAACCTGCTTATCCTGGTAGCGACCTTCGTGCAACTCGATCTCGTAGCCGATACTGTCGCGAAAAGCGTCCCGGTCCATGCCCTCGGGTGCGGCAGCGAGAAATTTTTGCAGCGCCCGGAATTGCGTGTTGGTAGCGACGATCAGCCCATTTCTCACCAGCGCAGGGTTACTGGTGTCTATCCATGGCGTGGCAACGCGTATCGTGCTCATCTTGTTGTCGAGACGATACCTGCCGTTGGGCCCCTTGACCAGCGCTTTCCATTCTCGCCTGCCGTCGCGCCACATCTGGAACCAGGTCCGGTGATGGGCCGGTTTATATCTTTTAAATGGCTGGTCGTCCCAGTATTCGGCCGCGAGCGCGTCCCGGGTTGCCGCATAATCGAGGAAATGCTGGCGATGCGCATTCATCGTGTAGCGCAGCGCGGCCCTTTGCCCGGGGGTCGCGCTCCTGGCCCCCAGGACACGGTTTTTCGAAAACCCGTCCCAGAACTGGAAATTCGTCCTGGCCAGCACATTTTCTCCATCCCTCGTCACCAGGTACCGCGAATTGTATCGCCATGACTTCAATTCCACCCATATCGGGCCCTCGTCATCGCCGCGCAGCACCAGGTCGGGTTTGCGTTGGTGCGGACTGTTGTCATAGTCGCCGTACCTGTTGCGGAAATTCTTTTTCATCAATCCGACCTTGATAATATCGCGCCCCTGTCGCGGATCCGAAAGCAGGATTTCGTATTTCCGGCTATCGATGCCCAGGTTACCGCCAAACTCGTGCAAGGCGTGATATCCCGCGGTGGCGAGCAACTCGAATCCCTTGCCGTGAGCGTTTCCGGCGATCGTGCACACGCGCCGCCGGATACCGTCATCGGGGATGTCGCCTTTCTTGGACAGGCCGATACCGGCAAACCAGGCCGCCATATCCTCGATCACGGTTTGACTGACCTGTTCGTTTAAAGCCGTACAATTGCTGCAGATCGCGCCTTCGCCGTCGAGGTCGATCCTGGATCCGAGATAAGCCAGCGTGACCAGCATTTCGGTGCGAGTGACGCGGGAGGTGGTTCCACCCTGCATGAAGGCGACAAAATTCGCGGCGGCCCCGGACGTGCCTTTCTTGATCGCCTGCTTAACCGCAACCGCGAGACCGCGAATAATGTAAAACCAGATGGCGGCGTCGGCTTTCGGCACCAGTTCGAATCCCCGATTCACCAGCACGGGCTGACCGACGGGCGGGAACAGCTTGCGAAATTCCAGCGGCATCTCCTTCAGCGAGGCGAGAATAGTGGTCATGTAAATGGTGAGCAGTTCCGGGCGATCGTTGATCTCGGCATCGACCGCGACCAACGAATCGAGTACCACCGCCATTTGCCCGCCGGTGGCCCGGCAGGGAGTGGTGGAAAACTCGAGCAGGGTACCGACGTTGACGTCGGGTACCACGCTGTCGCAAAGCACATCCGGCCTGGGGATCGGAATGACATCGGTGGCCCAGCCGTTCGCGGGCAGCGACATTATCCTGATCCACGACCAGAAATCGGTGCGGTTCTGGATTGCATTGCCCAGTCGCGTGGCGAGATCCGGGCGAATTTCGGCGAGTTCGGCCCATACCGTGAAACCGGTGGCCATGGCTCGCAGCCAGAAGGGATTTCCGTAACTCGCCTGGATCATCGCTTCCTGCAGGTACTCGGCCGCGAAATGCGCGAGGTCCGGCTGGTTCTGGTTCACAAAGGCCGTCTGCAGGGTCGCAACCTGGTCGTGCAGTTGCTGGTACTTTGTTTCGTAACCCAGCCAGGCCAGGCTCGCCACCACATTTTGCCCGGCGCTGACGCTGTTGGCCCGCACCGCGAAGCTCGACACCAGTCCCGAAGCGCCGCTGCGCGGGTCCGGAAACATTTCATCCATGGGCATCTTGTTCATCACGGTTTGCGCCGTCACGGCCGCCTGCGGAAATACGTCGAGGTAAGTCCTCGCAAACGAGGTCAGCAGCTCCCGGCTCAGCACATTGACGATTACCTGCTCCCCGCCGCTCGAGTTGATTGCAACGCTGACCGCGGGTACGAGAGTCGAATTTTGCGCGGCTTCGTTGCCGAGTCCAACGGGCACGGCGGCTTGCCCGTCGGCATCAAAAATTCCCTGCACCTGCGCCAGCTCGATCAGCGGCGCGCTGGCCCAATCGTATACCCTGAGCCCGCCAACTTCGCCGAGGAAACCGTCGCCGAGCTTGAGCCAGGGATCGTCCTCGCCGATGAACTGGTAATCGATCGCATCGCCGCCCAGGCCGGCCGACTGCTGTTGCTCGTCTACCGCGAGATAAAACTCGTCCTGGTCAACGCCGATGGATACCGCGTACCACTGGCCATCGTTTATACCGGTCAGGGAAAGCGAGCGCGTTCCACCGCTTGTTTGCAGACGCGCTTCGAGTTCTCCCGCGCCATAGTCCAGCGTCAGGGTTCCGTTGGCGACATTTAATATTCGCCCTGGCTGGTCGAGTCTGAGCCAGAAATTGTAAGCGGGATTCGCGTAGTCCGCGTTTTCCAGGCCGTGCAATTCCCAGCGACTCTCGTTGTCTTGTTCGTCGCTGAAGAAATTGATCGCGTAAATGCCGTCGAATGGCGTGTTCGACCGACTAACCGAATTAAATTGCGCGGCGTAGCGTTGCAACTGGTCCCATTTGAAATTGACAAAGCGGGAAAAATAAACGGGCTCCCGATTCACCAGGTGCCTGTCGTCGACGTCGACACTCCAGTTCGCGCCGGCCGCACCGCTCAGATTCAGCAGGTTAGCGGCCGGGTAAGTCAGGTTACCCGTCTCTCCCTGGTAGTTGGTGATCGAAACCTCGTTGGAGGCCGCTGTTCCCGAGACCAGGAAATAGCTCTCGGATTGCGCGCCGCCGCCGGCCCTGCCGACAACCGAAACGGTTTCCAGCAACGGCTGCTCGAGATCCAGCTTGGCTGCCAGCGTATAGGTTCCGGGCTCGCGCGGCGCCCGGTAGGTGAAATCGACTTCCCCTTGTGCGTTGGCCCTGGTCGAACGCGCGGTAATCGATCCGCCGTCCGAACCGATATCGATAAAAATGCCCTCGAGATCGAAGCCGGTGCTGTCGTCGATGACCGCCTTGAGCTGGTACTTCTGACCCGCGTCGAGGGTTATCGGCAAACCGGTA
>JBFGQE010000277.1:0-3774 GCA_041564355.1 Gammaproteobacteria bacterium
GAACTGCCAGGCGCGCTCGGTTTGTCCGTTACGCAGGTAGTGATGGTAAAGCATCTGATAATCACGGGCCTGCGAAGTCTGCACCAGGTCCTGCTGATGCTGCCGAAACAGCGCTTCGATCTCCGCCTCGATCTCGACAATCTGCGCATCGCTGATCAGGCTGCGATCGAGCCCATCGATCAGACGGCGAACGTGGCTGGATTGCCCGGTGGATGCAAACAGGCGGGCTGCCTCGATTCGCGACAGCTGGGCCTGGTAACCGTCGTGCAGGTGATCGTATAACGAGGCCAGCGCTTCCCAGGCATCGGCCGCGGCGCCGTAGCGCCTGATCTCGAGGTTATCCCGAATCACGCGCTGCAGGTTTTCGCCGACCCCGCCGTAAAGCCCGCGCGCGGTACTGTTGCGCGCCTGCCATAAATCGTCGTGGGTTACCGCGGCGCGACGGGCGAGTTCGCGCGCGCGAACGTTCAGCTGGCCCAGCAGCTGGTAGCTGCGCGCGGTTCCCATGACATCGCCACGTGACATCGCGAGATACAAGGCTTCCTGCAAATAGATTTCCGCGGCGGCCAGTTCCTGCTGGTGAATCGCGACATCACCGAGCAGCAGCATCGTATCGCCCAGTCGATCCTGGTCCTGGTGCAGCACCGCGGCCGCGGCGACCTCGAGCAGGCGGGTACGTGCGCGCTGATACTGACCCTGATGCAATAGTTCGCGGATTTGCCGATCGCGCTCGGCGTCGTCGAGCTGCAGGCGCTCGAGTTCGGCATCGACGTCCAGCGGCGCGTCATCGCGGGCAAGCCAGTGCTCGTAATAAAGCGGCTCGCTGCCGGCCGTTTCGATGCCGTCTTCGACCGGCTCGTCACGCAGCAGAAAATAATGTGCTGCGACCAGCGCGACGAGTAAAGGTACCGTGGTCGCCGCGTGATCGGGAATGTAACGCCTGAAATCCATAAAACAACATGTTACGCCGCTGCCGAAGCAATGCAAGAAAGCGGGTTCAGGGCCAGACGAGGTCTGCAGATGGTTCCGTTGCAACGGTTGAAAACCGCGCACAGGCTAGCGCTGCGGACGCAGCTTATTCGCGGGGGGAGAACACGGCTCGCCGGAAATTTCGTCTCGATTTCGCGACCTTCGGAAAAGACGGCCGGTTCGCCGCGGAGGCCCTCCGGTTGACGGGGTCAGTCTGCCATCGCCTCGAGGTACATCTGCTGGAAGTGATGCACCGCGTGTTCGGACAGTTCGCTGCGCTCGGGATCGACGACGAAGCGGCCCTGGTCATAACCCTTCGACCGCAGTCCGCGCTGCACGCTCTCGCAGAGGCCGACATCCTCCGGTTGCAGCACGTCGCGCTGATAATCCATCGCATCGCGCTGTTGCCTGCTCGGCTCCGGGTTCGGCAGGAACCAGTCCTGATACTCGATGGTGCGCCCGGCGCCGTGCGGAATCATTTGCAGCACCGAGATATTCGGCTCACCGGGATAAATCCAGATGGTCTGGTTCGGCCACAGGAACCAGCCCGCGTAGCCGAAATCGACCTCGCCTTTTTCGAATTGGTAGGCGCTGCTCGCGGTCGTCGCGACCGCGTTCGAGACATGGCTGGAGTAAATGCCGTTGATCCTCGACCGGTAGCTGTTCATGTCGACCAGGTTGACGAAATCCTTGTGCGCCGGATGGCAGTGGTAGCACTCGAGAAAATTGTCCACCATGACTTTCCAGTTGCTCGCGACGTCGTATTCGTCGCGCTGCGCGAACACGACCTCGTCGACGCGCGGACAAAACTCGCGGATCTCGGCTTCGAGATCGGCAGCCTGCTCGCGCAAGGGTGTCGCGTCGAGATCGAGATTGACGAATAACAGGCCGCAAAAAACTTCGACCCGTACCGGCTTCAGGGAAAACAGGCACTTGTCGAAACCAGCCAGTTTTTCGGTATTGCGCGCAGCCTTTAGTTCGCCATCGAAAGCGTAAGACCAGGCGTGATACGGGCAGGTAATCGTACGCACCTTGCCGCTGCCGAACAGCAGTTCATGGCCGCGATGCTGACACACGTTATAAAAAGCACGGATCTCACCGCCCTTGTCGCGAATCACGATGACGTTCTGCTCGCAAATCTGCACCGTCAAGTAACACCCGGGGTCGGGCAACTGGCTATGGTGGCCTGCATACCACCAGTTACGATAGAAAATCGCGTCCTTTTCACGCTCGAGTATCGCGTCTTCGAGGTAATAGCGTGACGGAATCGTAAACGATTGCTCGGGGTCGCGCGTAAACGACGCATCGCCGGCTTGCGGATCCGGTGCGACAATACTCATGACAGACTCCTGGCGAACTATTTTGCAATCCGATAATTTAAACTAATGCATTTTTCGTCTCAAACGGTTATTGTTTATCTAATTGAATTAATAAATCTTATAGATAAATGTTCAAGCAACGCTTGCCGCCGCTGGACCCGCTGGTTGCGTTCGAAGCCGCGGCGCGCCTGCTCAGCTTTACCCGCGCCGCCAAGGAACTGCACCTGACCCAGGCTGCGATCAGCCAGCAAATTCGCAATCTCGAGGAAAGTCTTCAGGTCAAGCTTTTCACCCGCTCCCACCGCGCGGTGCAATTGACCAACGAGGGTCGCGAGTTTCAACACAGCGTGGTCGCAGTGCTGCGCCAGCTCGCCGGCGCGACGATGGATATTCGTGATGTCCAAGTTGCCGAGCAACTGGTCATTGGTTGCGACCAGTCGTTCGCGTCGCACTGGTTACGACCCCGCCTGGCCGAGTTACGCAATCATCTGCCTGGCGTCGCATTGCGCATCGTCGCCTCGGATAATGACACGGAATGCCTCGCGCACGACGTGCAGGTTGCGATTCTGCACGGCGACGGCGACTGGCCCGGCAGGCACGCGCTGCGCCTGTTCGAGGAACAGGTGTTTCCGGTTTGCAGTCCGGAATACGAGCATGCCGATGCCGCCGACAACTGGGTTGAGTGGCTGTTGCGCGCCCAGCTGATCGACCTTGCCGACAGCCAGTGGAACTGGATGAACTGGCGTTTATGGCTGGGCGGCAACGGCATCGATGAACCGCTCGGTAACCGTCAGCTCGCGTTCAACAGTTATCCCCTGGTGATCGATGCCGCCTGCGACGGTCACGGCGTCGCGCTGGGCTGGCGTCACCTGGTCGACGACCTGATCGACCAGGGAAAGCTGGTGCGACCGATCGAACAGGCGCTGCGGACCGAGTTCGGCTATTACCTATTGTACCGGGACGATCTGGCCGGGGACAAGGTTGCGGCGCGCTTTTGCGACTGGCTTGGCGCGCAATTCGCAACCGCTCTAACGCCGGCGTGAAATCGCCGGCCCGCGCGCTGATCGACCTGGCGCTGACGACGCGTCGGCCATGGTCGCAGCACCGCGACGCTTACCGGCGCGGGTATCCGAATCTGGCCGGTCGACCCGTTGCGCCCCCCCCGGCCCGAGTCCGGGCATGCAGGGACCTACGCATGACCCTTGGCTGAAGACTCCCAGCACATCCCCTTTTCAATTTGCTCAGGCTATGGCCGGCGTGCACGCTGGCGCACCAGAAGCCCCTGCCTCGGCGAGGCTACGCGCTTGATCGTGATCACGGCGAATTTCCCGCCGGGTCTCAATAGGAAATAACAATTAGTTAATAACTCCCCGCTTACTAAGCTTAAAACTCATGTACGGTGATGCAGTCCAGGTAATGTCGATCCATCGAATCAGTGCGCGAGTCGGTCATTTACTGACCATCGGCAATCGCGAATTCGGAACTA
>JBFGQE010000278.1:0-3754 GCA_041564355.1 Gammaproteobacteria bacterium
GCAGCTGCACGACATCGAGCGTTTCATCAAGCGCGAGATCCCGCGCCACGGGGTGTCGGGGTTTACCGCCGATTTTTCCGTTGCCGCGCCCGCCGCTACTCACAAGGCGCATTCGAAGAACCGCCGGCGCCGGGCCGGCTCGCGCCGGCGGATCGCGGCCTGAGCGGAATCGAGGCCATGGCCGAATCATCCGACACCACGGGAGCGCGGCAATTCTTCGTGATCGACGTCGTCGCAACCGATCCGCCGAAGGGCCTGTCCGGCGGAGCCTGGCATCGATATACCATCGGCGACGGGTCCTCGCCGATCTCGGGTGTTCGCTCCGGCAGCCTGAGTGACGTCAGGCGCTATGCCGAAGACTTCGCCGACGATCTCAACCAACGTGCGCTGCGCGGAAATACCGTCTACGCGCCTCGCCGGACGGGGAAAAATTAGCGCGTTCGCGGGAGCCCGCGATACCGTAATTCGGATCGCGGCCGGCGCTGTCCCCGTCCACAACGATCAGGAACCCAGACTTATGGCATCATTCAACGAAATCAGGATCATCGGCATCGACGCCAATCGTCCTCCCCGAATCCGCAAGGAAGCCTACATCGACCTGTTCTACCAGCTTTCCGAGGATGCCCCAGAGGAATGGTGCGAGGACTTCAACGCCCTGGGTCGGCAAGTCAGCCCGCTGGCCAAGGTCGAGAAGGACAGCCGCTGTATCATCGGCACCTACGTCAACGAAGTGGATGCGATCCCGGCACATTTCGCGCAGGTCAAGCAGGCGGTTGCCGACTGCAATACGCAATACCAGGAAAAGATCCGGCAACGGGAAATCGCGTTGGCCAAGGACAATGCCAACCTGCAGGAACAGGGCGGCCAGCAATTCAAACTGAACGAGATTATCGCGTCGCTCGACTTCGACGCCTGAACCGAGTGGCGGTGCCTAGCGCCGCCTCTTGATCGAGCTGAGCCGGGGCCTTTCTTTCTCGACGCGAATTACCGAGCCGTCGATTTCCCGGTTATTCAGCTTGGCGATGGCCAGTTTGGCCTCGTGCCCTTCCATCTTGACGCTGGCGAAGCCGCGGCATTTTCCGGTAAACATGTCGCGCACGATGCTGAGCGAATGCACCACGCCGAACTCGGAAAACAACTTGTCGAGCGATTGTTCGGAGGTGGAACTGGGTAGTCCGCGAACGGATATCGTGATCAAGGATTAAGGCCTTTGAACGTTTATGTTCGACCGGGGCGGCATGCGCCGCTCCGATCGCACCGGTTGATCGATTACAGCGGCTTGACGTTTTCGGCCTGCGGACCCTTCTTGCCGGCCACCTCGGTAAACTCGACTCGCTGTCCTTCGATTAGCGTACGATGGCCCTCGCCGATGATCGAATTGAAGTGTACGAACAGGTCTTTTCCGTTTTCACGCTGGATAAAACCATAGCCTTTGGCGTTATCGAACCATTTTACGGTTCCTGACTGTGTTTCTGACATGAGTACTCCTGGTGCTCGGGTTGATTGATATCCGTTGCCGCGATTTGTCACGAGTCTACAACCGTGCAAACTATCGACCGATTCGGTAGTGATCGAGCCAGAATGAACAAAACGCAGCCTAACGAGCGGTAAGCAATCGGCGACCGGAAGACTATAGGCGCAACGCGCCGATTGCAATCTTTAATTACCGCCTGCGGTTATCACGATTGGAAACCGCGGCACGGTACAAGCCGGGAAAGAGCGGGCGCCGGGCTCATCCCCGGGGCTTTCGCATTTCCGGGTCGCGGAGAGGTTCGAGGTGGAGTTCGCACGGGATGCGTTCACCGGCGATTTCGAGTTCATGGTTGCCAGACTCGAGCCAGGCACTGTCGACGCCGGCCTTGTCGCGCACGTGGCCGATGCCGATGTCGTTCTCGAGCGAAAGTCGTTACCCAAATTCATGACTCAGAGTAGTTACTCTGGGTAACAGTTTCCTTCGTAACATCACTCTGCCGATTTCGCTAAGGCGCCGAAGATATAACGAACGCTCGACTGCGTGCACCGCCGTCGAATATCGAGTTGTTTCAAGCACTCGGCTCAATCCGTGTAGGGTCCAGAAAGCCTGATATTCTTTTTCTATTTGGGCCCATCAGCAATAAATTCATTTACTTTGACTGGCATTGGCATGCGAGTATCTTGGGCTATCGTCCTGTGTAGCTTGTTTTCTCCGCCCAGCATGGCGATGCAGGAAGTTCTGAACGGGTCTTACACCTGTGAGGGATTCGTGGACGAATTCCGGAATACGGGCTTTATCAGTTTGAGGACTGAATTGGGCGCGACATCAGACATCACGTCGGGACTGCTTCCCTCATTCAGAAACATGAGTGGGCAATCAACCAATCCCGATGTACTTGCTGAAATCTGCAACCTGCACATCGAGCAAGTGCTTGCCGAAATCCCGCAGTCATGCACGATAGGGCCCGTCTCTGACAACGTGCCGTTTCCGTCCGCAATCCAGATATCCTTCAATTTCAGTTGTAAGGCTGGAAGAAATAATATTATCGAAGCGATCAGCGTCTTCAGCAGAATCCCGCTTACCGCAAGCATACCTTGATCGATCGAGGACGTGCTCTACTGTTGGATCTCGAATGATGGTGGCGGTGAGAGATGAAAATCGTACCGGTCTGTCATCGCCACCGTCTTCGCCACGGTATGAAAACGCGACCGCGCTTTCCGCTTCGAAACCGGAAAGTCGATAAACAGCAGCCGACGAAACTTCGCGTTATAGCTACGGGTGTGGAATTCGAGCGACACAACCCGGTCACGCCGCGGAAAAAAATTCGGGGGTCAGCACCTGAGCTTACGCAGTTCGGGATCGTAGAGGGGTTCAAGGTGTAATTCGCAGGCAATCCGCTTGCCGGCGACCTCGAGTTCGTAGCTGCCCGATTCCAGGAAGCCACGGTCGACGCCGGCCTTGTTACGCACGTACCCGAGGCCGATGTTCGTTTCGAGCGTGTAGCCCCAGCCGGCGCTCGCAAGCCAGCCAACGCGCGCGTCGTCGCGGTAAATCGTTTCGCGGCCGAGCAACACGATTTCGCGATCGGGAACGGTGAAGGTCGCGAGCATCTTCGTCAGCGGCCGCGCGCGCTGAGCGACGATCGCGTCGCGGCCGGTGAAGACACGGTCGGTTTTCAGGTCAACCGCCCAGCCGAGGCCGGCTTCGAGCGGCGTGTAGTCGGGGCCGATGTCGGCGCCCCACGCGCGGTAACCCTTCTCGAGGCGCAGCGATTCGATCGCGCGGTAGCCGGCGTTGGCGATGCCGTGCGTCTTGCCCGCGCGCATCAGCGCTTCGTAGACGACCGCGGCGAATTCGACCGGCACGTGCAACTCCCAGCCGAGTTCGCCAACATAGCTGACCCTGAGCGCGCGCAGGCTCGCGCCCTCGAGCGCGAGCGTTTGCATCGTCGCAAATGGAAACGCCGCGTTGGACAGGTCGCTGCGCACGAGCGGTTGCAGCAGTTCGCGCGACTTCGGCCCCATCAACGCCAGCACCGCCCACGCCGACGTCACGTCGTCGATGCGCGCGTCGCAATCGGCCGGTAGGTTGCGCTTGATCCAGTCGAAATCGTGGGTCGCGAAGCCGGTGCCGGTGACGAGGTAGTACTCGTCGGCGGCGATGCGCGTCACGGTCAGATCGCACTCGATGCCGCCGCGATCATTGAGCATCTGCGTGTAGACGACCCGGCCGGGCGCGACGTCGACCCGGTTGGCGCAAATCCAGCCGAGCGCGCGCTCC
>JBFGQE010000279.1:0-3734 GCA_041564355.1 Gammaproteobacteria bacterium
ATTCGCCGCGGGCGAGTCGATTCAGTCGATGATTGCGCTGACCAGCAGGTACAGGAACACCCCGGCAAGCCACAGGTCGATGACGACGAACAGGTAGAACAGCTTGCGCTTGTCCGGGTCGCGACGCACGCTCAGGGTTAACGCGATAAAGGCCGCCAGCGCAACGAGTAGCAGGATGACGAGGTGCATGGTTTATCCCTTGCCGGTGCTGACCCGCGCCGCGGCAATCGCGGTCATGTTGACCAGGCCGCGTACCGTCGTCCCGGGCGTTACGATATGCGCATCGATATTACAGCCGAGTAAAATCGGCCCGATCGGAATCCCGTCGGTTCCCATCTTGAACAGGTTCATCGCGATGTGCGCCGAATCCAGGTTCGGCATGATCAGCAGGTTGGCGACGCCATTCAGCTGCGAATTGGGGAAATGCTCAACCATTGCCTCGGGCGACAGCGCGAGGTTGGCCTGCATCTCGCCTTCGACCATCAGCTCCGGGTCCTTTTCGTGGATCAGCTTCAGCGCAGCGCGCATTTTCCTCGCCGATGCCGAATTGCGGCTGCCGAAACTCGAGTGCGACATCAGCGCGGCCTTCGGTTTGAGTCCGAAACGCGCGACCTCCTCTGCTGCCAGAAAGGTCATGTCGGCGATCGCCTCGGCCGTGGGTTCGGTGGTGACGTGCGTATCGCAGATAAACAACGTGTACTTGCTCGAAATGACGGCGCTGAGCGCGGACACTTCCTCGAAACCGTTTTCCTGTTGCGATACGGCGATGATGCGCATCAGGTGACGATGAAAACGACCGATCGTGCCGCAGATCATCGTATCGGCAAGACCCAGGTGCACCATCATCGCGGCCTGGGTGGTGGTGCTCGCGACCAGTACCTTTTGCGCCTCGGACGGCGTCGTCCCGCTGCGTTCGGCGAGCGCGTGGTAGGCACGCCACCATTCCTCGTTATCGGTGTACTCGACGATTTCGAAATCCACGCCCGGCTTCGCGCTGATAGCATATTGCTTCAGCAATTGCTCGATCACGCCGACGCGGCCGAGCACGATCGGTGAGCACAGCTGGTCCATGACGATATTATCCACCGCCTGCAGAACCTTCGGGTTTTCCCCCTCGGCAAACACCACGCGGCGACGCGTCTCGCGCGCGAGATCGAATACCGGCTTCATGAACAGCCCGGAGCGGAAAACGAAGGCGGTGAGCGACTGACGGTAAGCCCTGAGGTCCTCGATCGGACGTTGCGCGACCCCGGTATCCATCGCCGCCTTCGCCACCGCCGGCGCGATTTCGAGAATCAGACGCTGGTCGAATGGCTTCGGAATCAGGTACTCCGGGCCGAAGGTCAGCGATTCGCCGTGGTAGGCGTTGGCGACCACGTCGCTGGTGCCCGATCGCGCGAGCTTCGAGATGGCTTCGACGCAGGCGACCTTCATCGCCTCGTTGATCTCGGTCGCGCCGACATCGAGCGCGCCGCGAAACAGGAACGGAAAGCAGAGCACGTTGTTGACCTGGTTCGGGTAATCGGTGCGACCGGTTGCGATCACGGCGTCCGGGGCGACGCGCTTCGCCTCCGCCGGATCGATTTCGGGAGTCGGGTTGGCCAGCGCGAAGACGATCGGCTGGCTGGTCATCGACTCGACCATCTCGGGCTTGAGCGTATTGCCGGCCGACAGACCGAGAAAAACGTCGGCGCCCGCGATCGCCTCGGCCAGCGTGCGCAATTTGGTGTCGACCGCGAACTTTGCCTTGTACTCGTCCATCCCCTGCGTACGACCCTCGTGGATGACGCCCTTCGAATCGCAGACGATCACGTTGCTTTTGTCCAGCCCCATCGACACCAGCAGGTTCAGACAGGACAGGGCCGCCGCGCCGGCGCCGGACGCGACCAGGCGCACTGCTCCGATGTTCTTCCCGACCACTTCGAGCGCGGATTTCATCGCCGCGGCGACCACGATCGCGGTGCCGTGCTGGTCGTCGTGAAACACCGGGATCGACATGTTTTCATGCAGGTATTTCTCGATGTAGAAGCAGTCCGGCGCCTGGATATCCTCGAGGTTGATGCCGCTGAAGGTCGGCTCCAGGCGTTGCACCGTCTCGGCGAACTTGTGCGGGTCTTTCTCGTCGATTTCGATATCGAACACGTCGATCCCGGCAAAACGCTTGAACAGCACCGCCTTGCCTTCCATGACCGGCTTTGCCGCGAGCGCGCCGATATCGCCGAGCCCGAGCACCGCGGTACCGTTGGTGCAAACCCCGACCATGTTCGCGCGCGACGTGTATTCGCGGGCCATCAACGGGTCTTTCTCGATCTCGAGGCAGGGATAGGCGACGCCCGGCGAATAGGCCAGCGCGAGATCCTGCTGCGAGGTCAGCGGCTTGATCGCCTCGACGCGCAGTTTTCCCGGCATCGGGTTGCGGTGGAAATGTAACGCTTTTTCGCGAAGTTCGTCTGACATGGCCTTTCCTGGTTATTATTCGGAGCAGTATACGAGGATTCGCTAATAGTATTAAACAAATCGTAATTTAACGGCGACGAATTATCGGTTAAAATGGCGTTTCGAACTGGAAACCGCCAATGCAAGCACAATTTTCGCCACACCTGCTGCTCGAAATCAACGGCATCGAATACGAAGTCGACGAGGGCGGGTTCCTGCAAAACCTGGGCGACTGGACCAGCGAGGTCGCCGAGGGTATGGCCACGGCGGACGGTATCGAGCTCGAGGACGCGCACTGGGAGGTCATTCGCTTCCTGCGCGACTATTACCTGGAGTACCGCATCGCACCGGCGATGCGGGTGCTGAAGCGGACCCTTGCACGGCGCATCGGCGAGGACAAGGCCTCGACGCGTTATCTCTACGAACTCTTCCCGTTCGGCCCGGCCAAGCAGGCATGTCGTTACGCGGGGTTGCCGCGCCCGACCGGCTGCGTCTAGCCTGCTCCTGATCTCCCACGGCGGCGGAATTGCCGCATGCGCCCGATTTTCGCGCCCCTTTTCACGGCCTAAACGTCGTAACGCTTGTGCTCGCGGCGGCGGCGTCCGGCGCGCTGGCTGATCACGCCGACGATATCGGCGACACCGTTTTCGAGTTCGATATCCGCAATCCCGGACGCGAGGGCAGTCAGGCGGTAGCGCTGCCCGGTAATTTGCAGCTGGCGGAAGATCATTTCGTCGCCGAGCCGGGCGACGACGAAACAGCCCGGGGTCACCCGACCACCGGGGTCCACGATGATGACCTGGCCATCGCTGAATTCCGGCGCCATGTCGTCACCGATCACGCGCAGGGCGAAGGATTCGCTGGCGCTGCAATGGCTCAGGTCGTTCATGGCCGAGGATCCTCTTCGCTAAAATTCCTCATGCTACAAGATAAACGCCAAAGGGCAAACGGCTCAGGGCTGTCCCGGCTTGCGCCGGTCCGAGGCATCGGGCCGAGCCGCGGGATAACAGGGCGCTATTCCGACGGTGGTTCGAGCGATTCGGCGGCTTTCTTTTGCTGCATGCGCCAGAGCCGCGCGTACAGCCCGTCGGCGCCGATCAGCGACTCGTGATCGCCCTGCTCGCGAATTCGGCCCTGGTCGAGGACGATGATGCGGTCGGCGTCGATCACGGTCGACAGGCGATGCGCGATCACCAGCGTGGTCTTGTTGCGCGAAATCCGCCCGAGCGCGCCAAGAATGTTTTTCTCCGACTGGCTGTCGAGACTCGAGGTGGCTTCGTCGAACACCAGGATCGCCG
>JBFGQE010000280.1:0-3731 GCA_041564355.1 Gammaproteobacteria bacterium
ACCCAAAACCCGAGCACTTCGGTTTTTTCCTGGTTCCCAATTACTCGATGATTGCTTTTTCATCGGCTATCGAACCCTTGCGCATGGCCAATCGTGACGCCGACCGCGAACTTTATCGCTGGAGCCTTTACACGATCGACGGCCTGCCCGAGAAAGCCAGCAACGGGCTTGAAATTACGCCGGACGGCAAGATCGACGATGCCGCCGATCTCTCGATACTGTTCGTTTGCGGCGGCGCCGATATTGCCGAAGCCTGGTCGAAACCGCTGCAGCAATCGCTGCGCCGAATTGCCAAGCGTAACCAGGTGAAGCTCGGGGCATTGTGCACCGGCAGCTACCTGCTGGCACGCGCCGGTCTGCTCGACGGCTATCGCTGCACGATCCACTGGGAAAATATTGCCAGCCTGCGCGAGGAATTTCCTAACGTCCAGGTATCCGATGACCTGTTCATCATCGACCGCGATCGCATCAGTTGCGCCGGCGGGCAGTCCTCGATGGACATGATGCTGAAACTGATCAACGACCGCCATGGCAACAAACTGGTCACGCGCATCTCGGAACAGTTCATGTGCGAACGCATACGCAGCTCGGACGACCGCCAGCGTATCCCGCTGCACATGTCACTGGGTTCGAACCAGCCGAAGCTGACCGAGGCGGTGACATTGATGGAAGCCAATATCGAGGAACCGATCAGCCTCGACGAGTTATCGAATTACGTCGGAATTTCGCGGCGGCAGCTGGAGCGTTTGTTTCAGAAGCACCTGAACTGCGTGCCCACGCGTTACTACCTGAAGTTGCGTCTTAACCGGGCACGCCTGCTATTGCTGCAGACCAGCAAGTCGATCGTGGATATAGCGTTGGCCTGCGGTTTCATTTCGGCGCCGCATTTTAGCAAGTGTTATCGCGACCTGTTCGGCATCCCGCCGCGCGACGAAAGGCGCAAGCTGCAGGCCCGGTCCTCGGCGGAAGACTCGGATACGGAGCTGGCCAGCTAGACCCTGTCTCTCGAGCGCGCCCGGCGGCGCGAACGTTCCCTGCGATCGCCACCGGCATCCTGCTTCTTCGGTTTCGGTTTCGGCAGACTCACCGATTTCGACAGCTCGACAAACGGATCGGTCTTGTGCGGAATCGCCATTGCCTCGATGAAGTATTCCTGAAACTTCGGCTCGATCGCGGTTTCGATTTTTTCGACCTTGGGCAGTATCTCGCCGATTTCCAGGCGTGACGGAAAATTGAGCAGCGCGATACGCGCACCGGTGCCCGCCGCATTGCCGACCGAGCCGACCCGGTCGAGCCGGCAATCCGGGATCAATCCCAGCACCATCGCGTACTTGACATCGATATGACTGCCGAAGGCGCCGGCAAGGCCGATGCGATCGACTTTTTCTATGCCCATGCAATCGATCAGCAGGCGCGTCCCGGCGTGCAACGCAGCCTTGGCCAGCTGGATCGCGCGCACGTCGTTTTGCGTAATCCGGATGGGGCGCTCGCCTTCCTGCAGGACGTAGGAGAAAGTGCGGCCCTCGGCGACGATACGCGGGCTCGGCTTGCCCTCGACCGGGCCGATCACGCCATCCTGGTCGATGACACCGGACAGGTACATTTCCGCGACCACCTCGATGATGCCCGAACCGCAGATGCCGCTGACACCGACCCGCGCACTCTTCTGCGCAAACTCGGGGTCATCGGACCAGGCTTCGCAACCGATTACACGAAAGCGTGGCTCCAGGGTTTCGGGATCGATGCGCACGCGCTCGATCGCGCCCGGCGCGGCACGCTGGCCACCGGAAATTTGCGCACCCTCGAAGGCGGGTCCAGTCGGGCTCGACGCGGCGAGCAGCCGGTTGCGATTGCCGAGAACGATTTCCGCATTGGTGCCGACATCGACCAGCAGCACGCACTCTTCGGCGAGGTCGGGACGTTCGGCGAGGATCACGCCGGCCGTGTCGGCGCCGATGTGGCCGGCGATACAGGGCAGCGTGCAGACCCGGGCCTCGGCATGCAGCTGGATCCCGATATCGGCGGCACGCACTACCTGGGTCTGGTCGGTGGTCAGGGTAAACGGCGCGGTACCGAGCGGAGTCGGGTCGATGCCAAGAAACAGGTGGTGCATGATCGGATTTCCGACCACGGTCATGTCGAGGATGTCCTCGAGCGCGACACCGGCCGTCTTGGTCGCACGCTTCGCCAGCTGGTTGAACGAATCACGCACGACCTCGGTCATCGCGACATCGCCACCCTCGTTCATCATCACGTAGGACACGCGACTCATGAGGTCCTCACCGAAGCGGATTTGCGGATTCATCGTGTCCGCGGTCGCCACCACTTTGCCGGTTCTGAGATTGCACAATTGCGCCGCGATAGTGGTCGAACCGAGATCGACCGCGAGGCCGTAAACCTCTTTCTTGACACCCGGCCAGACACCGATGATCTGCTGGAACTGATAGACCGCGACGGTCACCTGGCGCCCCGCCTTTTGCAGGGCCGGTTGCAGCAGGCGCAGCTGCGACAGTTCGCAATCCATGATCGGTAATTCGTGCTCGTTCTTCAGCGCCTGCTGCAGGCGGCGCTTATCCGATATCGGTGCATGCATGTCGGGTTCGGGCAAGGTCACCGTGAACAGGTGCAGCGCCGGCTGCACCTGTATATCGTAAGCGGTCACCGCCTTGGCGATATGCTGTTTGTGCTGCTGGCTTTCCTCGGGCACGTCGACCACGAGGTCGCCGAGGATGCGTGCGTTACAGCCGAGTCGACGACCCGGCTTGAGCCGATTCCGCGACTGGTGATGCAGCTCGGTCTCGGTCAGTTCGGACAAATGATCCGGACGCGAACTGATCCCGTGCTTGGAGAATTCGCCCTCCTGCGGCAATACCTGGCATTTTCGACACTTGCCCTGTCCACCACAAATCGATTCGAGATCGACGCCGAGGCGTTGCGCGGCCTGCAATACCGTGGTGCCGACCGGGACCTGACCACGCAACCCCGACGGCATGAACAATACGCTGACTTCGTCGTCGGCCACGAGTTAACCCGGTAGCTGCTCGAATCAGGCCGCCGGCCGCCGCCGACCGCCACGCCGCCCGGTACCGCGACGTACCGCCCCTTCCGGCGCCGGTTCGCGAAAATGCCTGATCCAGCGCGCGCAATCCGGGTCCTTGCCGAGCATGACGTCGGCGCCGAGGCTCGCGGCAACCACCTCGGCATGCAGCGGGTTGGTAATCGCCGAGGTCATGCCGGCCTGCGCCGCCATGCTGATAAAGGCGCCGTTGAAGCCATTGCGATTCGGCAGGCCGAAGCTGACATTCGACGCACCGCAGGTAGTGTTGACCTTGAGTTCGGTGCGCAGGCGATAGATCAGTTTCAGCACCTCGCGCCCGGCCGTATTGATCGCACCGATGGGCATGACCAGCGGGTCGACGACCACGTCGCAGGCGTCGATTCCGTGATCGGCGGCGCGCTCGACGATCTTCTTCGCCACGTTGAAGCGCACGTCGATGTCTTCGGAAATCCCGGTCTCGTCATTGGAAATCGCAACGACCGCGGCGCCGTGCTTTTTAACCAGCGGCAGTACACGCTCGAGGCTCTCGTCTTCACCGGTCACCGAGTTGACCAGCGCCTTGCCCCGGTATACCGATAATCCGGCTTCCAGCGCGTCGATGATCGATGAATCGATCGACAACGGCACGTCGGTCAGGCTTTGCACCAGCTGCACCGCCTCGGCGAGAATGCGC
>JBFGQE010000281.1:0-3725 GCA_041564355.1 Gammaproteobacteria bacterium
AAATCATAGCCAAAGGTCTGTAGTACGCCACTGTCGATAGTTCGGTCGAAACAACAACAGTCGGACGTTAGCACGACCTGCGCACCAGTCGAGAGTCGTACCCGCAGGCTTTGGTGTCCAATGGTATGGCCTGGTGTCGGGACGCATACCACGGAGTCGTCACCAAATAGATCGTGCTCACCATCGATTAACTGCAACGAATGTCCCAGGTCAAAGTCTTCGCGTGGATGTAAAGTATCTGCTTCCTGGGGCCCGGTGATATTGGCCTCCCACTCCTTGCGCTGGACAACAACAGTTGCGTTAGGAATATCGGATAATCCGCCGACATGGTCGAAGTGAAGGTGCGACACAACGACAAAATCCACTCGTTCTGGATCTTGGGAATTGTAATCTAATTGCGCGCCAACCGTATCGTTAGCGTTAAACTCGATGGTCAAAAATTCTGAAATTATCTTGGTGCGATTGGACCCACCAACGAAGGACGAAGGCATTCCCGTATCAAACACAACAGTGCCGCGTGGATGGGTTACTAACCATGCGCTGACCGTAAGCGTCACTTGACCTTCAGACCCTTCTTCAAACATGCTCAACTCGCCTCGAAGTTCGCCACAGTCCAGTCGCGTTAGAGTCGTCATTCTTTAAGTCTAAATAGACACTCCCGCTTGTGCAAAACTAACCACCCAATCTGACAGGTTGCCTTTCATAACTAGGTTGATTTGTATATCGAAATTTCAGCCGATTCCTGCCACATAACGCTGCGCTCAGCGGCGACCCAAAGGGAGCGAAGCGAGCTTTGGGGCGTCCGGCTGCAGCGCCTTGTTAGAGGTTTTTTCAACGGTTGAGTCCCTTTTGAGACACATGTTTCCCCTCGAGATTTGGGTGGGAATCGTAACTCCAAGAAATAATGTGTCGCCCACAATGCTGAGTAGCGTGTCACAAAGTATCAATGGAGCCAAATATAAGGGCCGATTTCCAAGTATTCTTATCGAGTTATTGGTGCCGCTATAGATTCGCGGAATTGATTCGCCATCAATGCAGTTGATAGATTCGTATTGCTCTAAACCTTCCCCAACTGTCAAAATTGTTGAGCACCCGGTAGTCATAATTGTTATTAAAACCACGATGCGGATATTCATCTGCAACCTCTAACAGTGATATAGACGGAATCCGCCTAATTCCGGGATATACGGAAAATACTGAAAGCGGCAAAGACGGAATTTTTTTCGTTCGCGCGGATTCCGAAAACGGCATTTCAACCCGGCTGCCCAGATTCAGGTTTCCGTCTATCATACCGGCAGATCCCCGACGTGACTCGAATTGAACAGGATCAGGTTACCGCCGGGTTCGGGTACTTCGAAGCTGTCGTGGATTTCGCCGCGCTCGATCTCGGAGGGCTCGTAACCCAGTTCCGCGAGCCGTTCGCGGGTCGCGTCGAGGTCTTCGACCATCAGGTCGAAGCCGCCGCGCAAGAGCGCCGACTCGCGGTCGGTGCTGATCGCGAGATGGGTGCCGTCGCGTAATTCGAGCAGGGCGAAATCGGCTTCCTCGAAAACCAGGCGCATGCCGGCGGCGCGCATGAAACGGCATGAGGCCGGCACATCGTCGCTGTGAATCGCCACGTGCCCGACCCAGACCGCGGGGCGTTCGTCGTCGCTTGCCATGCCCGGCTTCTCCCGGATCGAATTTTGCCCGGCCTCAGTTTACGCAATAACGGCGGCGCCGTCGAAGCGCCTGGGGTAACGGGCGAACCGGTCGCAAGCGCGGTTTCAGAAGAGTGTCAGGTAATACTGCCAGGGGCGCAGGTTACCGCGATGGTGCCAGCCCCTCAGCAGCGAGTGCTCCATTCGGTAATAGCGGACCACCGGCGATCCGGGCGGATGCGCCGCGCCTGGCGAGATTTCGACGCGCACGGCGAGCGACTCGGGTTGGCCGCGCGCAGCGAGCGATACGATGTCGACTTCGGCAGCCTCGACGAGCAACCTGGCTCGTTGGTCGTCGTCGAGATCGGTGCGCGCCAGGTGGTAACGCTGGTATTCGGCCGCGAGCCACTGCGCGATGACTTCGCGGCCCGCGCCGTCGAGGCTCGCGCGCGCGGCATGGAACTGGTAACCGAGGAACGCGAGGATCGCAATGCCCGCGGCGGCGCCTTTCCAGCCGCTCAACTTGATTTCCATCAAAGGTGCCTCGCCAGGATCGGAGTTTCGATTCAGGTTCGCGCCGCGGTTCGCCCGGCGACGCCGATACGGCTGTTTTATAGACCATATCGAGGCAGGTGGGTCGATGCTCATCCCGGGGCGGCTCGATGCGACCACGATAAATGGGCCTCAGCGGCCGTTGCGCCCCCTTCGCTCATCGGCGGGGCCAATGATCGCCATCGGATTTCGCGGGTATCGCCCAAGCGTGCTTGTCAAAGTCCGCAAACGTGATAATCTGCCCCCGCCTGGTGGAGCAAACCACCGTATAACCAGAGGTTATGTCATGAACGAGGAAGCCCAGGGCTTTCCCGTGCGCCCGCGTATCAAACCCGCGGACGCGCGCTTCTCTTCGGGGCCGTGCAAGAAGCACCCCGGCTGGGACCTTAGCCATCTCGACACCGAATTTCTCGGCCGCAATCATCGCGGTGCGCGCGCCAAACAAAGCCTGAAAGACGCCATCGACCGATCGCACCGGTTACTCGGATTGCCGGGCGACTGGAAGCTCGCCATCGTCCCCGGTTCCGATACCGGCGCGTTCGAGATCGCGCTCTGGTCGCTGCTCGGCTCGCGCCCGGTCGACGTACTCTACTGGGAGAACTTTTCCAGCGACTGGGCGTTCGATCTCGAGGCCATGGGCGTCGAATCGCTACACCGCCATAGCGCCGATTACGGCGACTTGCCTGATCTGACTCGCGTCGACCCGGCGCACGACGTCGTCACGGTCTACAACGGTACGACCAGCGGGGTCTGTTTGCCGCACCTCGACTCGATCGCCGACGACCGCGAAGGCCTGGTGCTGTGCGACGCGACCTCGGCCGCGTTCTCGATCCCGATGGATTTCGCCAGGCTCGACGTGGTTACCTGGTCTTGGCAGAAGGTGCTCGGCGGCGAGGCCGCGCACGGCATGCTCGCGTTGTCGCCGCGCGCGGTCGCGCGGCTCGAATCGACGCCGCCGCGCTTTCCGTTGCCGAAACTGTTTCGCCTGACGAAAGGCGGCAAGCTCAACGCGGCTATCTTCGAGGGCGCGACGATCAACACGCCGAGCATGCTCGCCGTCGCCGACCTGCACGCCGCGCTCGACTGGGCCGAACGCATCGGCGGGCGCGAGGCGTTGTGGCAGCGCACGCGCGCGAACTTCGACGTTATCGACAGCTGGGTCGGGCGCACGCCGTGGATCGAATGGCTGCCGCGCGAGCCGGCGACGCGCTCGCCGACCTCGCTGTGCCTCGAAATCGTCGACCCGCAGTTTGCGGCGCTCGAGCGCGACGCGCGCCAGGCCGCGGTCAAGTCGATGGTGGTGAAGCTTGAGGCCGAGCAAGTCGCCTACGACATCGCCAACTACCGCACCGCGCCGCCGGGCTTCCGCCTGTGGGGCGGAGCCACGGTCGAGGCTTCGGATCTCGAGGCGCTGGTGCCGTGGCTCGAATGGGTTTACGCGGATTACCGCGCGCAGCAACAGGAGCAGCAAAATGGATAAGCCGAAAGTCCTGATTTCCGACTCGATGTCGAGCCAGGCGGTGACGATTTTCG
>JBFGQE010000282.1:0-3718 GCA_041564355.1 Gammaproteobacteria bacterium
CGATCGACCGGCTCAAATCGATTCTGGGTGACCTGCTTACCTATGGCCGCTCTTCCGGCCCACAAAAACCCTGGCTCGGCATCTACACCGAAGAGGTTGGCGGCAGATTGCTGGTGCGTCGAGTTGCCAATGACGGACCCGCGATGCGGGCCGGAATCGAACCCGGTGACATCATTGCAGCCACCGGAGGTAAACCGATAGTTTCCATGGCCGACTTCTACCGCAAAGTCTGGGCCCAAGGCGAACCCGGCGACGTGATACCAATTACGGTCATAAAAGGTGCTGATATCTTTGAAATCAATGTTCGCTCGGGCGACCGCTATCAGTGGCTTCGCTTTCAGCATAGCTATTAACCTAGTCAGGGAAGCGAGAAATATTCGGGTGGTCGTTTTTGTTCAATCCCGGCGGTCGATTAATCAATTTCTGCGTCGACTTTCCCGATAGCGGTCGATTACGGGCTCTTGCCAGCCGGCGATCGGCTCCGGCCGCCCACTTCAAGTATCCAAGCGTCCAATTTTGGGCCTGAAACTTCTTGCTCAGGTAGCAGTTGGTAGATTCGCGAGTGATTCGACTCGCTTTAATTGTCGTCCAATCAATCGATGACTTCAGGTAGTCATTGAGGCCAGAACGCATCGAAGGTATCGTCGACAAGGGACTCGAAACTCTCTTCGATCTTTGTTCGGGCGTGCTCCAGTTCGGCATCCGCCTCCCGGCGTAATCGCTCGGCCTCGGCTTCGGTCGACTGTTTGCGGTGCTCCTCATAACGCGCCAGCGCCTGTTGAGTCCGCAGCTCGTTACGCTTCAGCAGCTGCTGGGCCATTCGACGCGCGTTACCCACCGACGCTTCGGCTTCGTGCCGCGCGCGTTCCAATTGATCCTCGGCTTCGCGTTCGGCTTCCAGTACCTGTTGAATCGGATTCGGCGTCGTCGGCTCCATGTGATGAATTTATCTCGTGCAACCCGGTCGGATTTGATCCCGATCATGGCAAACTAAGTTCCACCCCACAGAATTATTGTCAATGTAAACAGGAGATTCGGGAATTCGCTAACTTGCCCGGACTTTCGTTCTTTCAATACGCTGATTTGCAGGCCCGGGTCAGGGCCCGCCTCGGCGCCATGCCGGACGAGGCCCGGTGGCGCTACGTGGCTGACGCCAGCGATCTCGACAACCTGATCGAGCGCATGCGCACCAGCGGGCTGGCCCATTGGGTAATGGACCTGCCGCGCTCTCCGGACACAAGCACGATCGAAAGTCGCCTGCAACAACATTTGCTGGACCTGCTCGAGTATGTCGGGCGTCTGCTGCCGGACCACTGGCAGGGCGTCAGACGTCAGCTGTTCCTGGCGGGCAATCTCGCCTGGGCGCAAAGATTGCTCACGGAATCCGATATCGAGCCACCGGAGCGGATCGATGCAGCGCTGAAACCGGTTTTCTCGCTGCCCGTCAATGAACGAAGGCGTCGACTGGAGCAAACTCCCTACCCTCGATACCTGTCGACGCCGTCACCGTACGATCGCTGGCTGACGGATTTCATCGGCGCCTGTCCTTTGGTTGCGGGCCGGGAAGCCTACGTTCTCCGACGACTCGCCAAGTGCGTTCGCCGTCATCGAGCCCGGTTACTCGAATTGCGCAAACAGGCGGCCGCGACCAGGTCCCTGGACCCGGCCGCGCAATGGCGGCTGCGCGACGAACTCGGATATGAGCTGCGCGGATTGATCGGCGGCAACCCGTTCCACGCCGGCCTGCTGCTGATCTATTGCCTGCTCGAACTGTTGCAGTACGAACGCTGCCGGGCATTTCTGGTCGCGCGCTCGCGTGGCTGGGAGCGACCGGAATTATCGGGTCAGGCGGCGTAATGTTCAGGCCGGCGGAAATGCTCTGGGTCGATTTGCTGGTCGATCGCGATTCGGTCACCGCCGCGCTGGACATTCTCGGTCGCCTGCAGGTCATCGAGCTGCGTCAATACGATCGACCACAACCTCCATTCGAACTGATACCGGATTCCGGATTACTGGAGCGGCTGGTCGCGGTCGAGCGCGAACTCGAAAGCGTTGCGCGATTGCTGCCAGAACCGGATATGTCGATGGTCGACGCGGAACGTCGCAATCAGTCCACCGAGCTCGTGTTACCTGGGCTGGAGCGAGGTTGCCGCGATTGGCTGCAACGGGTCGAACCGATCGCAGACCGGCTGCGCGAAGTTAGAACCCGCCTCGAGGAACTCGAGGTGCTGGTGGTTTGTCTGGAGTCGTTACCGCCACGAGAATACGATATCGCGCTGCTCGCGGAAGATCCCTCGCGTGCGTTTCCTCCCTTCGTCGCCCTCGGGTCGGTGGACGACATCGATGCCCTCGATGGTCTCTACGGACAAATCGTCTGGCGCGCCTACCCGGTAAAGCGCGGCGAAGACGAGGAGGTCGGCAAGCAACGCGCTTTGGTGGTCGGCGTCACTGATAGCGACGCGCTCGGCGAACTGGAGCGGCGATTCCACAGTCGCGGAATGCGTTTCGTCCGGGTCCCGGCGGGGCTCAAGGCTTCCGTCGCCGAGGCCCTCGACCAGGCGCACGCCTTGCTAGACGAGCAGGAGTCGGTACAGCAACAACTCGTGACCGAGCTCGACCAACTCAATCGGCGAACCGGAATCGCCGGCGACGTCTGGTTGCTCGATCGACATCGCTGGGTAAACGAAACCCTGGCGGACTCGCTCACCGGCAAACGCTTCGTCTGGCTCGGCGGATGGATTCCGGAAACCCGCTACGACGAGCTGGTAAACAATCTGCAAGCCGCCGACGTGCCGTTCCTGATCAACCGGGAATCGGCGCAGCAACACGGTCCGCCGCCGGTGCAGCTCGAAAATCCGCGCTGGATCCGTCGATTCGAAGTATTCGTCCGCGGTTTTGGCGTGCCGGCCAGCGACGAAGTCGATCCGAGCCCGCTGCTCGCGGTCATGACGCCGTTGATGTTCGGCTACATGTTCGGCGACGTGGGACAGGGCGCGGTTCTAATCGTAATCGGCTATCTCGCTCGCCGGCGATTTCCAATAATGGATTTACTGATCGCCGGGGGGTTCAGCTCGGTGGCGTTCGGATTTCTCTATGGCTCGCTGTTCGCCGACGAACACATACTGCCGGCGCTGTGGCTCAGGCCCATGGAAGAGCCTCTGTGGGTGCTCGGCGTCCCCGTTGCGTTCGGCTTCGTCGCCATACTGGCCAGCATGATTCTAAGTGGGTTGCAGGCGCTGTGGCGCGGTCGGATCCGTCGCTGGTGCGCTCTCGATGCGCCGATCGTGACGATGTATCTTGCATTGCCACTCGGTTTCGTTTCCATGACCGCCGCACTGGTGGTGGTGTTCGCGTCGCTGCTCTGGTTGTTCGTTGCCGTCGGTCTGCGCGGTTACCGCGAGTGGGGGATTGCCGGGATTTTGCCGGCGGTCCTCAGGGAATTCGCCGAGCTGCTGGAGATCGTGTTCCAGCTCGTCGTCAACACGCTTTCCTTCGCGCGGCTGGGCGCGTTCGCGCTGGCTCATGCCGGTCTGAGCGCCGCCGTGATCGCGCTCGCCGAAATGCCCGGTAGCCTGCCGGGCAAGATCGTCGTCTTCATCATCGGCAACGCAATCGTCATTGCGCTGGAAGGGCTGGTGGTCTCCATTCAAACTACGCGCCTGGTCATGTTCGAATTCTTCCGCCGTTTCCTGGTCGGGGAAGGCAGGCCATTCCGTCC
>JBFGQE010000283.1:0-3713 GCA_041564355.1 Gammaproteobacteria bacterium
GATAATCATGGCGAGACTGACTCCGACGCTGACGTCCGCCACTTCGAAAAAACTCCAGCGGAACCCGCTGATCAGGTACAGCACCGGATTAAACAGCGTCACCGTCTGCCAGACCGGGGGCAACATGCTCACCGAGTAAAAACTCCCGCCCAGAAAAACCAGCGGCGTGATCACCAGCATCGGTATCAGTTGCAGCTTTTCGAAGTTGGTCGCCCACAGGCCGATGATGAAACCGAACAAGGCGAACGAGATACAGGTCAGCACGAGGAACAACACCATCACCAGGGGATGCGCGACATTGAGATCGACGAACAGGTTTGCGGTGAGCAGAATGATGGTGCCCAGGATCATCGATTTTGTCGCCGCCGCGCCGACGTATCCGACCACGATCTCGAAGAACGAGATGGGCGCCGACATGACTTCGTATATCGTACCGTTGAACTTGGGAAAAAAGATGCCGAAGGACGCGTTGGAAATACTTTGCGTCAACAGCGACAGCATGACCAGTCCCGGCACGATAAATACCCCGTAGGACACGCCCTCGATTTCCTCGATGCGCGATCCGATCGCGGCACCGAACACGACAAAATAAAGCGACGTCGAAATAACCGGCGAGGCAATGGTCTGCAACAGCGTGTTCCACGCGCGCAGCATTTCGTACTTGTAGATAACCCGAATGGCCTGAAAGTTGATCATTTTGCGTTCACCAGGCTGACAAAGATTTCCTCCAGCGAACTCTGGCTGGATTTCAGGTCGCGCAACGACAGGCCGGCCTCGTGCAAATCCTGCAGCAACGGCGTAATGCCGGTGCGCTCGCCCTGCGTGTCGTAGGTGTAAACCAGGCAAGCGCCGTCGGCAGCAACCTCCAGTTGATACTCCTGCAGGCTCTGCGGGATGTCGTCGATTGGGTGTTTCAACTCGATCAGCAACTGCTTGCGACCCAGCTGGTGCATCAGGCGCTCCTTGTCGTCGACCAGCAATAACTTGCCCTCGGTGATGATGCCGACGCGATCGGCGATTTCTTCCGCTTCCTCGATGTAATGCGTGGTCAGGATGATGGTCACGCCAGACTCGTTGAGCCGACGCACGAGCTTCCACATGTCCTGGCGCAGCTCGACGTCGACGCCGGCGGTGGGCTCGTCGAGAAACAGGATGCGCGGTTCGTGCGACAACGCCTTGGCGATCAGTACCCGGCGTTTCATGCCGCCGGAAAGCGCGCGCAACTCGCTGTCGCGCTTGTCCCATAACGACAGGTCCCTGAGTAATTGCTCGATGTACTGCGGATCCGGTTTTTTGCCGAACAGGCCGCGGCTGAAGCTAGTCGTATTCCACACCGTGTCGAATGCGCCCAGGGTCAATTCCTGCGGCACCAGGCCAATCAGGTTCCGCGTCACGCGATAGTCGCTGATGATGTCGTGTCCAGCCACGCGCACGCTGCCGCCGCTCGGCGAGACGATACCGCAAATAATCGAGATCAGCGTCGTCTTCCCGGCACCGTTGGGACCGAGCAGGGCGAGAATTTCACCGTCCTCGATTTGCAGATCGACGGCACTCAGGGCTTCGTGTCCGCCGGCGTAGACTTTCGACAGCGAATTGATTTCGACTATGGCGGGCATCGCGCGATTCTACTCCTAGATTCCGCCCTTTCATACGTTTGTGCCGGAGAAAGGGATGACCGGGTTTCAACCCGTTGGGGTTCGGTTATACTCGTGGCGAAACGCTACGGGGAGGGGCACGATGACGGTATTCCAGTTCCATTCCGAGCCGCTGCAGGAAAGCTGGCTCGACGCCTACGGCCACCTCAACGAGGCTTACTACCTTGTGCCATTCAGTAACACGACCTGGATCATGCAGGCGCATTTCGGCATCGGCACGGAGTACTTCGATGCGACCGGCTGCGCGATCTACACCGTCGAGACTCACCTGCGCTACCTGAACGACGTGCGCGCGCCGGCGAGCATGGATATCGAAACCCTGATGCTGGGTTCGGATGCGAAGAAAATCTGGTTTGCTCACCTGATGAAGGTCGACGGCAAGCTCTGCGCGACCGCCGAGTTCATGACCCTGCATTACGATACGCGTGCCGGCCGTACCAGCGAGATGCCGGAATCCGTAAAGACGTCGCTGAAAGCCGCCGAAGTCGACCAGTTGCCCGACTGGGTGGGGCGCAAGATCAGCCTGGTCAAGCAGTAGCCGGGTACAGGGGGACCTGCAGAAATACCCCGAATTCCTGCGCCAGGTTGCAGCTCACGCGCGCATGCACGCGACCCTGTCGATCGCGAAAAGACTGCTTCGCGGTCGATGGAAACACCCCTTCGTGCCAGATACCCGGATGAATATACAGGCCACGGCTACCGTCGCACCACAGCGCGACGATATCGGCAAGGTCGATATCGTCGCCCGGGATGGCAACCGGTACCACGAACGGCGCCGGTTGCAGCGGGTAAAAAAGCTGCCCGCCATCGGGATGATAATTCAGGTGCCAGAGCAATACCTGGTCGCTGCCGCGCTCGCTTGCATCCTCGTTTGCCTCGCCCGGGTTGGTCGACCAGCCGAGCACGTAATCGCCATTGACCGCGTCGTTTCTGGCGCGCAAAACCTCGCCATGCCATTCGCTGTGAAATACGCCTTCGACCGTGCCGGCCTCGTCGCCGGTGCCCGCATCGACCGGTCGCCATCCCTGTGCCGGCCATTGCACGATTTCGACGCCGAACTCGTCCGGGTCATCGACCAGACAACCGTAGGGCTCGACCGCCGCATCCGTGGCGACGATCAACGGCACCGGGTGCCACGGCAATCGTGCCGGCACGTCCGGTGACAGGTAATCGACCGGCTCGGTGGCTAGAAGTTTTCTTTCCATGGGCGCAAATCCAGTTCATGGGTCCAGGCGCTGCGATGCTGCTTCAATACCGCCATGTAGGTTTCTGCAATGGCATCCGGCTCGAGTTCGTCGTCGTCCGGGTTGGTCGCGGATTCGACGCTATCCAGATCGCGACCCGGCGACGCGATGCCGCCATCGATGATGAAATGCGCGACATGGATATTCTGCGGTCCGAGTTCGCGCGCGAGGCTTTGCGCGAGGCCGCGCAGGGCGAATTTACCCATCGCGAACGCAGCGTATTGAGGGAATCCCTTGACGCTCGCGGTTGCGCCGGTGAAGAAAATCGCGCCCTTGCCGAGCTGCTTCATGTCGATCGCGGCCTGTTGCGCAACCAGAAACGCACCGAATACGGTTTGCAGCAGCGCGTCGTGCACGAGTTCCGGGTCGAGCCCCGTGATTGGACCCGCGGTATAGGCGCTCGGGTTATACAACACGACCTCGGCCAGGCCGACCGATTGGCGCATTTCTTCGAACAGTTCTCGCACCGAATCGACCGACCGGGCATCACAGCGAATCGCGACCGCGCCGATCTCGCTGCAGAGCGACTCGAGTTTCTCGATATTGCGCGCCGCGAGTACAACCCGGTAATCGGCTGCGGCCAATGCGCGGGCGAAAGCGGCACTGTTACCGCTGCCGACGCCGACGATGAGTGCGATTGCGGACATGTGACCCTCCCGGACCGTTGATGGCAAGTGCTATTAAAGCGCACCGGGAAGGTCGATGTATAGCGGAATTTACCAGAGCACCTTGCGCAGCAGGTGGATCGAAACCAGCAGTCCCAGCAGCAACATCCAGCTGGTCGGGGCCAGGGTTTCCCACCAGGCGGTCGCGA
>JBFGQE010000284.1:0-3703 GCA_041564355.1 Gammaproteobacteria bacterium
GGAATGTGCTTGCCCCAGGGCTTGGTCGTGATCGGCGCCAGCAGGTTCATGTCGGTTTCGCCGTTGCGCGACTTGATCCGCCAGGCGATGACGCCTTTTTCCTCGTCGCGCAGCACGCGCACCGAGTGGCCGAGCGGGGCGAAATCAGCGTAACCGCGCACGTCGATCGCGTTCTGCGGGCAGGCCTTGACGCAGGAATAGCATTCCCAGCACATGTTGGGCTCGATGTTGTAGGCACGACGGGTCGTCTTGTCGATGTGCATGATATCCGACGGGCAGATATCGACGCAGTGTCCGCAACCATCGCAGCGAGTCATGTAAACGAATGTAGGCATGGTGTTTCTCTTCCTGGAATTCAGTTAGATATTAATTTTCGGAGCATATCTAGTAATGGTTCGGGGATTCACGCTTGATTCCGAGTCCCATGTAGGGCGGTTTCTCGCCCATGTAGGTTGGAATGTCCGGATATCTGGCCTGGACTTCGGGATCGGAAAGGTCCCCGATGTCGGGCAGGTTTTCCTGCGAACCGTCCGCCCGGGTAATTTTCTTCTGGTACGCGGCCGCGGGCTTGAAGAACATGTGCGCGAACTTCGACCAGATCACGCTGCAAAACAGGGTGGTCGCGGCGATCACGAAGAGCACGAAAAACAGCGTGCTCAAGGCGTCGGCGGCACGCGTTATCGACCACAGCAAGGCGAAGGTCGTGGTCATCAACAGCGACAGGACGAAAAGATCCGCGCGGACCAGCTTGTGCCAGGGCATGCCCTCGGCGCTGACGTCGACGCGAATGAAAAACCAGAACCAGTAACCGCCGACGCAAACCATCAGCGCGCCGAGATGCCACAGCAACACGGTGAAGCCCGATGCCGGATCGGCTGGAGTCGGGGATCCGAAGATCAGCGCGATCGTCGCGACGACGAAAATAACGAAGCCGTACATGGTCAACAGGTGCGACAGGCGGCGTTTCGGGTTGCAGAATTCAGAGGAGGTCAGCACCTCGTTGGTCAGAGTGGACAGGGCCAGCGAAGCCTTTTCGCCGCTGCTGACGCTACGCCTGGCCGACCGCTCGGCTTTCTTTGCATTCTCGAAAAAATATTCCGCGCTGCGCTTGTGCATCACGTCGAAGAGGGTGCCGCCGATTACCGCGAGGAACATCAGGATGACGTAAATCTGCATGACGGTCGGTGACAGGAAACCGAGAAGGTCGTGAAAAGGGCTGTCGAACATGTGGCCTCCGGGCACTGGTATACCAGCGCTATGCTAATGACGCCTGGTTAAATAACAAATCAAGATTCTTTGTTGGTTGATTAACCAGGTTAATCACCTCAAAAATCTATTTATGGGCGCTGTAAAACTATTGTTATGTTTATTTTTTTCGGATCATACCAGACTTTTCCGAAATGGGTATCGATGCGGAAAATTGCGCCGCTCGAGCTTTGACCCGCTTTTCCCGGTAGAATCATGCGGGAACCGGAAAGCGAGCGTTATCGATGAATAATCAGGCAAGCTGTCTCTGCGGCAGCGTTCGATGGGAAATCACGGCGGAACCGTTCAACGCGTTCAACTGCCATTGCAAGTTGTGCCGCAAGGCGCATGGATCCGCGTTTGCCACCTACTGGTTCGTCCAGCCGGAACAGGTCAACTGGCTCGGCGCGACCGATACGATCACGCACTATCGCTCTTCTCCGCTGCTGACGCGCAGTTTTTGCGGGACCTGCGGCTCGGTCGTGCCTTACCCGAGCGAGCAGGGGAATCACTGGTTGGTTCCCGGCGGCGGTCACGATGATGGCAAGCCGTCGGATTGCCACGTGTTCGCCGCGCACCGCGCGCCGTGGTTCGAAATTACCGGCGATCTGCCACGGCACGACGATTACCCGGAGTTCACCGGCATGAAACGTGTCGAAGAAGAACCGCTAGAGCCGGGACCCAACGGCGTCGTGCGCGGCAGCTGCATGTGCGGCAGCGTGAAATACCAGGTCGGCGAGCCTTTCAAAATGGTGCAGCACTGTCATTGCACGAGATGCCGCAAGGCCCGCGCCGCGGCACACGCGACCAACGGATTCACGTCGATCGACGGCGTGGAGTTCGTGCGGGGCGAAGACAGCCTGGCGAATTATAAGGTGCCCGATGCCAAGTATTTCATGCAGGTGTTTTGCCGCGTTTGCGGCTCGAAAATGCCGCGCCTCGACCCTGGGCGGGGCATCGCGGTGATCCCTTTCGGCGGTCTCGACGACGACCCCGGCGTGAAGCCGATGCGGCATATTTACGTCGACTACATGGCGAAGTGGTACGAGATTACCGACGACCTGCCGGCCTTCGGCGAAGAACCGGCGAGCTGAATCGACGCGTTTTGGTCAGCGCCGGCCGCTTGCGCGCACGTTCGCAGGTCGCGACCGGTCAGGCGACCCTTCGTGCCGATCAGTAACCGACCGCAACGCCGATGATGAAAAGCACGGCGTACTCCTGCTTGTTACAACCGGCGACGTCGGGCATACCGCGATCCGGGGACATCGGGAACACGGATCGCGGCGCGCCCGCCGGCGAACAGGCAGCACCGCTGCTCGCCGGGGTGTAACGCGCCGAGCGGCAACCGAGATGGGTCACGTCGTGCAGCGTCGCACCGTTGGCCAGTTCCCAGCGGCTGTTGCCGTTTTCGTCGGGCGGGTGCACAGTCAGCAGGGTCGTGGTTTCACGATCGCCGGTGACGATATAATAGCCTTCCCCCAGCGGAAATCGGGGTTGTTCCATGATCAATCCGTTTTCCTCGAGCCACCAGTCTTCGCGATCGAATTCCCAGCGTGCCGGCGCGATGCCGTCGTCCAGTTCGTCGAAATTTCTCAGCTTCACGCCGCGCGGGCCTGGATCCAGGTGCCACCAGCCCCAGTTTTCGGCGCCGTCGCCGGAGCTTGCATCGGGGTCCCCGAGCGCGGCGATGAACTGCGTCGGGATACGCTTGAAGGTGGTGCCGGGTGAAATGGCGTCGACCGAGGTTACCAGCAGCGCGGCCGCGAGCGACACGAGCGCGGCGAACCGGGTAACGCCGCGGCGCGGCAAACGCCGAGGTTCAGAGCTCGACATCAAGGGTGCAGGCTGATGAGCCGGGGTGCAATGTTTCATAACGATTAGTCGCTTTCGCACGCAATGGAAAAGTCCGATGTTATCACGATTGCGCGCCGCAAGGCTCGCCCGTGCCGACAGGATGAATTGCCCACCGTACCCCCCCATCGTTAGAGACCGAAGTGGTCGCGCGGCGGCTATCGATGGTTGCCTACGAGTTCCTGCCTTTGCGTCGATCCAGATCAAGGTCGACCCGATCGGCCGTGATACCCTATATAATTTCAAAATTCGACCTGTCCGCAGTTAACCCAGGCACTTGCCCGGGTTTTTACCACTGCCCGAGGCCGAAAAAAAATACCAAACGAGGTGATACGTCATGGTGTCCATAAAAAGGATAGTGCTGGATGTGCTGAAGCCGCATCAGCCGAATGCGCTCGAATTTGCCCGTGTCATTGCCGGTGCGGGTGCCGATTATCGCGTACGTTTGACCGTCATCGAGATGGACGAGAACACCGAGACGCTGCAAATCGAGGTATCGGGGAACAATATAGATCTCGAGTCGGTTCAGTCAGCCATCAGCGAGATGGGCGGTTCGCTGCACAGCATCGACGAGGTGGAAGTTCACAACGAAACCGAAGCCGGTTAA
>JBFGQE010000285.1:0-3693 GCA_041564355.1 Gammaproteobacteria bacterium
ACGGCCTGGTTCGGTTTATGTGCTCGATGGGCACGAGAAGCATCGCCTCAAATCCCTGACCCGGATGCGCCTGGTTTGCGTCTTCGCCCCGGCCCTGACCGGCCGCGAAACCCACGATGAAGACGGCGCTTACGCGCCGCCCGCGGATTGAACCAGGCGGCCCGGTTCGCTTAATCGCAGCGTTCGAGCGTCGGCGTACTGTAGCTTTCGGACCAGCGAATTCGCAGCCCGGATATCTCCAGTCGCAGCACGATCCTGTATTCGCGCAGGCTGTCTTCGCCACACTGAGCCAACGCATGAGTCTCCGAACCGGCGTCGTCGGTGTAATTGCCCCGCCACGAGAGGTAGCAATATATCCCGCCTTGTCGAATCCACTCCGGGCCGATGTGATACGGCGAAAAGCGGGCTAGAGCCGGATTCTCCGCCAGCTTCCCCGGGCACTGTGTCGGGGTGCCCCAGGTGCCGAGCAAATCCGGGGGCGGTTGCATCCCGCCCTCCGTGTCGGGCCCAATGATAAATTGTGCCTGCGGCCAGGCGGATGGCGGTAACCAGAGTAGTATCAACAGGGGCCAGGCCTTGCGCATGCGAAGAGTGTATCACCTTAACTTTCGCGCGAGGAACGAGGGCCGGTTGCCTCCAGCGGACGCGCCGGTAAACGAATCTGGATGAATGCGGATCGGCTTACTATACTCAAATTCAGAACGCACAACCCGATCGCGTGGCGAGACCTTGAAAAGCAACCGCTATCGCCTTTCTAGCAAACGGATCGATTAACCCGATGAGTTTCAAGCCGAACAGTTTCGTTTTGTTTACCGTGCTGGCGCTGGTCGCATTCAATGCCCATGCCGAGCTGTTTAAATGGGTCGACGAGGACGGCAACGTCCACTATTCGGACAAGCAGCCCGGTGATGCGGTCGACACCCGGTTACTGCCCGGGGATACGAAGCCTTCCGCCTTGCCGCAGTCGGCCGGGGTGAAGCCGATCATCCGGCCCTACGAAAAAACCGCGCGTCGATTACACCTGCTCGAGATGCGCTATGTCTGGAAAAGGGAGTCCGAGGTCAACCAGACGAGCAAACTGGGCGTTTACCACACGGGCAAGGGTTGCACCACGCGAGGCGCAATCAAAACCCCCGACGTATTCATCCACCACCAATCCCTGTTACCCAGCGAAGCCCGTCTGACCTCGCGCGTGCACCGGATAATCAACGGGCTCGATTACGAAGCCGAACGCACCGAGAAATACCGCCTGCTCGAGCGCCTGCAAAAAACCGGCGGCCTGAGCCTGCATGCCGAGATCATCGACCTGGAATTCAATACCTGCGCGCCGAATATCCGCAAGAGCGAGCGCCTCGGCCCGGTTACCAAGATCGCTGCTCATCGGTTTACCAAGCATCGCGTCAAACTCAAGGTCAACTGGCAGCTGAAGACCAATCGTGACCAGGAGCTCGTTTACGAGGCGGTTACCAGCGGCAGCTACAACGGCTGGAACCAATCGACCACGGCGAACGAAGTGATTGCGGACGCGCTTGAATCGGCGGTGCTGGCGCTTTTTTCCCGTCAGGAATTCATCGCCCGGATCCTGGTTGAGGAAGACATCCCGGATCCAGGCCAAACGAAATTTGTCAGCCTGAAGCCGATCGATTCCAACGCGCAAACGCGCACCCGCAAACTGTTTGTCGCGGTCGACGGGCGCAGCTGGATCAACGATGCGGAAAATTCGACCCCGATTGGCAACCTGCTTTTCGGCGACCGCTGCGCGGCCAAAAAACCGCTGCCGCTGGGTGATGCGTTGAATCAGCACAGGTGGCTGGTCGCCGACGATCGGCCGGCCGGCCAGGCGATTGCGCAACGCATCCGGCCGTTGGGCTACGAGGTCAATCCCGCCAGCGCCGATATGCTGGGGAAGCTGGAGGAGTCGGGCGGTTACAGCCTCAACGCAAGGCTGGTCCGCGTCACCTACGACGCCTGTGCGCCGGCGCTGTCGGCCTCGACCAAGTACAAGCCCATCGACCGGAGCATGTTTCGTCGCCTGGTGCGCAACCGGGTCCAGGTCTGGGTGGAATGGACGCTGATGACGGATCGCAATCGTAAATTGCTCTACCGCACCAGCACCGTCGGTTTTGCCGGAAGCCTCGTGGCCGACACCCGGGGCGCCGAAGCGATGAAGGATGCGATCGGCATGGCGGCCGAGCAACTGTTCGCCGACCCGGATTTCATCGAGTTGATCAAGCTTCAGACGGACGCGATACCGGTCGATCAGACATTCGACGCCAGCCCCGCGGACGAGGTGCGCGGCATCGTCATGCCCCCGGGGCGGGAAGCCGTGCAGCTGTTTATCGTTAGCGAGAGCAATCCGTGGCAGCCATTGGCCACGAACCAGAACATCGGCCTGTATGCGTTCGGTGCCGACTGCTCGCCGTTCCGCGAGCGCAGCTGGCCGGTCGCTTTGAACGAACACCCGCGATTGTTTCCGGACCCTGCGGAGCTCGCGAACGCAACCGCGAAGGTGGCGAAGAGCCTTGGGTACCGCTTCCAGTTGACCAATGCCTACAGCGTCGTCAACCTGAAACGCAAACTGGGCGGTTACAGTCTGCACGCCAGGATCAGCGAACTGCGCTTCGACTCCTGCGCGCCCGACCTCGATGAAGACATCGTGTACTCCAAACGCAAGCTTTCGTCGAGCCAGTTCAAGCGTCATCGCGCCATCGTCAGGATCGACTGGCGCCTGCTTGGCGAAGGCGACCAGGACCTGCGTTTCGAAGCGACCACCGAGGGCGTCGCCGACAGCTGGTTGCTCAACTCGAAGGGCAGCAAAGTGCTAGGCCTCGCGGTCGAGGATGCGAGCAAGAAACTGTTTGCGCGAAAGGCTTTTATCGCGCATCTGGTCAAGCCTTCGGAACAGGAGAAAAGCCTGTTCTCCGGCCTGCTCTCGTTTTTCGAGGCAGACCAGGCAGAGCCTGACGAAGGGGATGGCGCGGGCGCGCCCGGTTTTACCGGAAAATTTCTGCTGCAGGCGCACGCGGCCCAGGTGTTTTCCGAGATCAACGTGCTCAAGGTCGGCATGCTCGAGCACTACATGATGAACGGCGAGTGGCCCGACAGTCTGAATGCGATCGGATACTCCAACGCGTCCTTTGCCAACAGCGACTCGATAGACTACGTCAACCTGCAGCCCGACGGCAGCATTATCGTCGAGCTGAAAGAGAAATTCGGCAAGGACAGGGTCATCGTTTTGCGCCCGGCGCTCGAAGACGGCGGTGTGCATATGAATCGGTGGGATTGCAGCAGCAATCTCGACTCGGCCTACCTGCCGCGAAATTGCGAGATCATGTAATTCGAAATCGTTCGGCGCCTCTAATCGTGTGCCGTGGATTACCCGGTGTCGAACCGGCCGCGTTGTTCCTGTTTCGCAGGACTCCCGTGCCTGTCCCCGTCATCCAAGGTCAAGCGCCTGATCATTCCTCAGCGACCGCTTTCCCCTTCGGATAATTCAAATGACCCCGTTATGAAATTCATTTCGAGGGCAATAGTTCGGTAAACTGACGGCAATTCTCGCGGAGACACGAATGGAAGAGAGTCTTCACTGGTCTGCAAACAGCGCGCTATTGCTCCTGACGCTGGGCGTGGTTCTCATCCTCAGTCCGATAACCAAGAGCGCCGGCACTCGCGCTGGTTTGCCGACGTCGGTCG
>JBFGQE010000286.1:0-3686 GCA_041564355.1 Gammaproteobacteria bacterium
GGTTGACGACCAGGTTGACCTGCATGGCGGTGGTATCGCCCTGGCTGTTGACCAGCAGGTTTTCATACAGCGGGCTGCGCGTCATTTCGCGCTCGGCGAGCGCCACGTCGACGTCGTCGCTCTCCAGCGTGCGCACCTGGCGGGCTACTTCTGCCAGGGTTACCGGCGGGCTTTCGAGCAGCGGCACGTCGAGCAGGCTGATCACCGATTTAACCGATTCGAGCTGGCTCAGCTGCTCGCGCAAACGGGAAATGTCGGCGAGCACGGATTGGCTGAACAGAGGCTGTTCCGGGCTGTAGGTGACGATCAGGAAGTCGTCGGAGCCGTACTGCTCGCGGATGCTGCGGTAGGTTTTGAGACTGGCATCGTTTTCCAGCACCAGCGAATCCGCCGACGCGTCGAGTTCGAAATCGGGTATGTACATCAGGAAGAAAACGATCACGATGGCGCCGGCAATCAGCGTGAACAACGGATTTTGCAATACGACGCGGTTATAAACCGCAATCAACGTGGCGAGCATGCTGGCTTTGTTCCTTATTTGACTGACGCGTAAGCGCTGACCGCGAAGCGCGCGTAACCCCACTGGTACTGTTCGACGTGCTGTCGTACGCGCTCCTCGATCTCATCGTTCATGTACTGTGCGCTGGCTGCCTCGTCGCCGGCGAGCTGTGCATGATCCAGCGGATCGATGCGCAGTGCGAACTCGCCCAGCTTTGCGCGCCGCACCACGGTTGCGATGAACACGTCGCAGTCGACCTTGGCGCAGAGGTTATGCACCACCGTCGTGGTCGGTGCGCTGATGCCGTAAAAAGTCGACTCGATGTGCACCTTGCTGCGCGCCGGCCGCTGGTCGGGCAGGATCATCAGGCTGCCGCCATCCTTGAGCTTGACCAGCAATTTGCGCAGGCCATGTTTTTTGGTCGGCACGGGCGTGCCGCCGCTGCGCGCGCGGGACTGCAGGATGAACTGGTCCAGGTCCTTGTTCTTGCGCCGCTTGTAGAGCATCGTCGCGTTGCAGGCGCGGCCGAGCCACAGCGCCAGCGTTTCCCAGCTGCCGAGGTGTGGCGCAAGGATGATGCGCCCGCGTGTCGACTGCTCGAACTCGTCACAAATCTCGGACTTCGTGATTTGCGCGAGGATTTTGTCCGGCGGCCAGCACCACACCGCGGCGAGCTCGGTCATCGCGTAACTGGTATGGCGGATCGACTCGGTGTAAAGCCAGTCTCTTTCGGCCTCGTCGTGCCCGGCGAAGCACAGATCGACGTTCGCCCGGGTTTGCCGCGACAGCTGGTTCGACGTGTTGCGCAGGACGAATGCAATCGCGCGTGCGACGCGGTACTGGGTCGACAGCGAAAAGTGCGACAACAGTTCGAGACAGCGCTGGATGTATGTCTTACTCAAGCTGGTTCGCCTTTTCGATCTTGGCCCAGCTGTCGCGCAGGGTCATGGTTCGGTTGAAAATCGGCTGCGCCTCGGTCGAATCGTAATCGCTGATGAAATAACCGAGCCGTTCGAACTGGTAAGCGAGCGAATTGTCGGCCAGTTCGATCGCGGGCTCGAACTTCGCGTTTTGCACGACCCGCTTCGAATCCGGGTTCAGCGCGGTGTGGAAATCGGCCGCGGCGCCCGGATTCGGCGCGTCGAACAGGCGGTCGTAGAGATTCACCGTGGCGTCGACCGCGTGCCTGGCGCTGACCCAGTGAATCGTGCCCCTGACCTTGCGCCCGTCGGGGCTGCTGCCGCCGCGGCTTTCGGGGTCGTAGGTGCAGGCCAGCGATTCAATTTCGCCGGCATCGTTCTTGATTACCTCGGTGCAGGTGACGTAGTAGGCGAAACGCAAACGCACCTCGCGTCCCGGGCTCAGGCGAAAAAACTTTTTCGGCGCGTCCTCCATGAAATCGTCACGCTCGATGTAGATCACGCGCGAAAACGGCACCTCGCGGCTGCCGAAATCCGGGTTTTGCGGATGATTCGCGCCCTCGAAATATTCTTCCTGATCCTCGGGGTAGTTTTCGATCACGACCCTGAGCGGGTTGATCACGGCCATGCGCCGCGTCGCGCGCGCGTTCAAATCGTCGCGCAGCGCGTTTTCCAGCACGCCCATTTCGATCGTGCTGTCTTTCTTGGTAATCCCGATCGCATCGCAAAAGTTGACGATCGATTCCGGGGTAAAACCGCGCCGGCGCATGCCGGAAATGGTGAGCATGCGCGGATCGTCCCAGCCGCTGACGCGTCCCTCGCTGACCAGCTGGTTGAGCTTGCGCTTGCTGGTCAGCGAATACTCGAGCTGCAGCCGCGCGAACTCGGTCTGCACCGGCCGTGACGGGGTTTCCAGGTTATCCAGGATCCAGTCGTAGAGTGGACGATGGTCTTCGAATTCGAGCGTGCACAGCGAGTGGGTGACGCCCTCGATCGCGTCCGACAGGCCGTGGGTGAAATCGTACAGCGGGTAGATACACCACTTGTCGCCCGTGTTGTGATGGGTGACGTGCCGGATGCGGTAAAGCACCGGGTCGCGCAGGTTGATGTTGCCGGACTGCATGTCGATCTTCGCCCGCAGCACGTGCTCGCCGTCGGCGTACCGGTCGTTCTTCATGTCTTCGAACAGCTGCAGGTTTTCCTCGACGCTGCGGTCGCGGTAAGGGCTGTCGACCCCGGGCTCGGTCAGCGTACCGCGGTTGGCGCGAATTTCATCGGCGTTCTGGCTGTCGACGTAGGCCTTGCCCTGCTTGATCAGGTCGATCGCGTAGGCGTAGAGCTGGTCGAAATAATCGGAGGCAAACGGGTTGCTGTGCCAGCTGAAGCCGAGCCACTGCACGTCGCGCCTGATCGAGTCGATGTATTCCTGCTCTTCTTTTTCCGGGTTGGTATCGTCGAAACGCAGGTTGCATAGACCGCCGTAGTCGCGCGCGATGCCGAAATTGAGGCAGATCGACTTGGCGTGGCCGATGTGCAGGTAGCCGTTCGGTTCCGGCGGAAAACGCGTAATCACCCGGCTGACCTTGCCCGAGGCGAGATCGGCGTCGATGATATCGCGGATAAAGTTGGACGGTTCGCTGGCAACAGCGCTGGAATCGGACATTGAGCAGGTCTGCGTCGGACGAATCGCGGGATTTTAACTGATACGCGGCCAAAGCTGAATCGGTTTAGAGGTTGCCATTTTGGGCGCTGTGTGCTGGGTTTTGGGGCCGCTTGAGGCTAAAGTGAAAGGCTATGCCGCCCATCGATCCTTCCATTTTGCTGTTATCTTTGCTGGTAGTCGCCGTCGCCGCCATGGTGCAGGGCAGCATCGGCATGGGTTTCGGCCAGATCGCCGCGGCCGGCCTGATCTGGACCGTGCCGGAAATGCTGCCGGGCCTCGTCATCGCGATGGCGCTGGTGGTCGGCGGCATCGGCGCGCACGGCGAATGGCGCGCGATCGACCCGGCAGTGTTGTCGATCGCACTGGTCGGCCGCATTGCCGGCACGCTGCTGGCGTTGCCGCTGCTGCTGCGAGTCAGCGATGACCGTGACGAGTTCGCGCTGTTGTTCGGCGGCCTGATCCTGGTGGCAGTCGCGCTCAGCCTGGTGCGCATCAGATTGCCTTTCACCAAATCGAGCCTGCTCGCCGGCGGTGGCGCGAGTGGCCTGATGGGTACGATCACCGCGGTCGGCGCGCCGCCGATGGGGCTCGTTTTCCAGGACCA
>JBFGQE010000287.1:0-3686 GCA_041564355.1 Gammaproteobacteria bacterium
CGGAGCGCGAAACCGCCAGCGCGGAGACGATTCAACAGGCGCTTGCAGCGGCCGTCAGCGCGCAGCGGGAATGGAAGAGCAGGCCGGTAGCCGAGCGCCAGGCGCTGTGCGGCAAGGCGGTCGATTCGTTTGTTGCGATGAAAGACGAGATCGCCGAAGAACTGGCCTGGCAAATGGGCCGTCCGATTGCGCAGGGACCGGGCGAGGTCGGTGGCTTCGAAGAGCGCGCGCGGTACATGATCTCGATCGCCGACAGCGCGCTGGCCGACGTCGAACCGGAACCGAAGGACGGCTTTACACGTTTTATCAAACGCGAGCCGCATGGTGTCGTGTTCATCGTCGCGCCGTGGAATTTCCCCTACCTGACCTCGGTCAACGCGATCGTGCCGGCACTGCTGGCGGGCAATGCGGTCGTGCTCAAACATTCGGCGCAAACCCCGCTATGTGCCGAACGCCTGCAACAGGCTTTCGATACCGGCGGATTGCCGCCCGGCGTGTTCCAGCACCTGCACTTGAGCCATGACGCGACCGAGCGCGTTATTCGATCTCCCGAAATCGATTACGTCGCGTTTACCGGCTCGGTTCCCGGCGGCGAAATGGTCGAACGCGCCGCGGTCGGTCGATTCATCGGCGTGGGTCTCGAACTCGGCGGCAAGGATCCGGCCTACGTGCGCGCGGACGCGAATCTGCAGCACGCGATCGAAACGGTCACGGATGGCGCGATCTTCAACTCGGGGCAATCCTGCTGTGGTATCGAGCGGGTCTATGTCGACCAATCGCTTTTCCTCGAGTTCGTCGACGGGGTCACGGAACTCGTCGGCGGTTATCGACTGGGGCGTCCAGACGATCGCGATACCAATCTCGGGCCGATGGTAAAAACCGCCGCCGCCGATTTCGTGCGCGGGCAGATCGATGACGCTGTCGCCGCCGGTGCGCGGGCGCTGGTCGACCCGGCGCGCTTCGATGCTGATGAAAAGGGCACGCCATACCTCGCCCCGCAGGTGCTCGTCGACGTCGATCACTCGATGCGTATCATGACCGAGGAAACCTTCGGCCCGGTGGTTCCAATCATGCCGGTCGCCGGAGACAGCGAAGCAATTCGGCTGATGAACGACAGCGAGTTTGGCCTGACCGCGGCGATATTCACCCAGGACGACGACGCGGCGATCGCGATCGGCGGCCAGGTCGAGACCGGCACCTGGTTCATGAATCGCTGCGATTATCTCGATCCGGCGCTGGCCTGGACCGGGGTCAAGAACTCGGGCCGTGGCTGCACGCTCTCGTCAATCGGTTTCGAACATTTGACGCGGCCCAAGTCTTACCATCTCAAGCGGATCTAACCCGGCCTGATTCTGACGCGCCACCAGTCAACTCGCGGACAGGGCAGGTTTTGCATCGATCTGCGGATCCCAATTTAACTCTCGCGCCGGCCGGCCGATAACCTTCGGGCAGGGCTTTTTCGCATAGTTCGGCGATACGAGATGCAAACACGAACAAACGAAAGGCATCGCGCCGGCACCAGTAGTCCGGAAAGCCTGAAAGTAGTCGGAAACACGGGTGGGAGTCGCTCTTCCGAATGACAAGATACGAGCCGCGAGCATCGCATGCATCACTGCGATATCGAAGCTTCCCGTTTTCTGCGGCCGGGGTCTGGTCGTGTGAGCATTGAATTTAACCGGAATGAGTTGCAATGATAGAAACGGTTGGCCAGTGGTTTAACACCGACAATTTCATGCCGCACGGTCACTGTTATCTGTGGCGCCCGGGGTTGCTCTGGACCATGGTGGTTGCGAACTCGGTCATTGCGCTGTCCTACTTTTCGATCCCGATCGCGCTCATGGTCGCGATGCGCAAGCGCAAGCGGGACAAGATGCGCTGGATCCTGGCCATGTTCGGCGCATTCATATTCGCCTGTGGCGCGACGCATCTGGTGACCATCTACGTGATCTGGGAACCGAATTACTATCTTGACGCCGGAGTCAAGGCGGTCACCGCAGCGGTTTCGCTGGTCACCGCGATCGCGCTGTGGCCGTTGGTCGGAAGGGCCCAGGCATACGTCGACAACCGGGAACTCACCACCAGCGTTCTGATTGGCAACAACGCGAAGCTGCATGAATCGGTCTCGGCACTGCAGCAGCAGCAGTTCGATTTTCAGTCGATCAACAAGATGAGCGATTATCTCCAGGTTTGCAGCAATATCGAAGAGAGCAGCGCGACCATCGTGCAGACCCTGTCCCGACTGTGGCCGGAATCCAGCGGTGCCCTGTACCTGATTTCGGACGAGTTCGGGGAATTCAGCTTGAGCGGCAAGTGGGGAGAAGGCGAGCATGGCAAGGTTGTCCAGCCGAATGCCTGCTGGTCGTATCGACTCGCGCGTCCGTTCCCGGATGACGAAGATCAAACCAGTCTCGGATGCCGCGCGGCCGATTGCGGGGTAAGGCAAAACAAGTCCTGCATGCCGATCATCGCGGGCGGCGAGACGCTCGGCCTGGTGCATATCGAGGGGCTGGACGAATCGAAAAAAGCGCGCGCCGATAAGATACTGCCGCTATTGATAGAGCGTGCCGGATTCGCGATTTACAGCATCCGGCTGCGCCAGTCGCTCGAGTTCAGATCGACGCGGGACTCGTTGACCGAGTTGTTCAATCGTCGCTATCTGGACGAGGCTCTCGACGTAGAAATCAAGCGCGCCGAGCGCAGCGGCAGGCAGCTTTCGCTGGTCATGTTCGATCTCGATCATTTCAAGCAGCTGAACGACAGCCACGGACACGACGCCGGTGACGAAGCCTTGCGGGTTTTTGCGCGCCTGTTGAACGATGTATTGCGCGCCGGTGACATTGCCTGTCGCTACGGTGGCGAAGAATTCGCACTAATCCTGCCGGGAGCAGATATCGAGCAGGCGCAGGAAATCGCCGAGCGCGTGCGCGCCGGCCTCGAGGAAGGCACCTCGGGCGCCTACTGTGACCCATGCCTTGCCGACCTGACCGTATCGGCAGGCGTCGCCAACCTGGAGCAGCACGCGACGGACGCGGCCTCGCTGCTGATCCTGGCCGACCAGGCGCTTTACCAGGCCAAGAGGTCCGGTAGAAACCGGGTGCTTTGTGCAGGTGCAAACGGCGCTACCGACAGGCAGCTGTCGGCCAATTGATTCGCCGCCAACCGGTCGCCTGCGAGCAGCCGGGCCGATCGACAGCGGACCCGGACTCCGACCTTGCCCGTTGCACGGGTCACGTCAGATCGCTGCCGACGGCGAAGGTTGCAGTCGCTCGCATCCGTTGAATTCGCGGTAGGAGTCGATCGCATATTCCAGCGCCCCGGCAAACGCCTTGTCGACGCGCTTCTCGATATGACAGGATATGACCTCGAGACAGCTGGACTTGCGATGCGCCTTACAGTCGATTCTCCCGACCAGGCCGTCCCGGTAGAGTAACGGCAGGCAAAAATAACCGTACTTCCGATTCGCCCTCGGCACGTAACATTCGATCTGGTAATCGAAACCGAACAGTTCACGAGTTCGCTCGCGCTGGATCACCAGGTTATCGAACGGCGACAGGATTCGTACCCGCGCGTGGCTGCGCGGTGCGCGGGATTCGAGTCGCCGCGGTTCGATATAAATCGGACTGCCGCCGGGATTCAAGCGCACCAGTTCATGTCGCGCGATTCGCGCCTCGACCTGTTCCTTGATC
>JBFGQE010000288.1:0-3671 GCA_041564355.1 Gammaproteobacteria bacterium
ACAGTCGAAGTGTTCGGCATCCGGTCGAATGATTTCGAGCAGCTCCTCGAGCAATTCCGGATACGGCACCAGGGCGCCTTTACCGAAATCGATGAGACCGCGTTCCATGCCGTAGCGCATCGCCAGCCAGCGGTTCTGGCTGAGCAGAAAATTGGAGTAGCGCCGCCAGCGCTGGTTACTGCTCTTCAGCCGGCTTAGCATCCGCAGCCAGCAACGGTACAACGCGGCCACGCAAATGGCGTCGTCGACCCGGGTGCAGACATCGGCAATGCGCATCTCCAGGGTCGGGTAGCGGATGCTGGGGCGCACGTCCCACCAGATGCGGCTGGCGTCCTCGATGACCCCGGTTTCGACCAGCAGGCCCACCTGTCGCTGATAGTCGGCCTCGTTTTCGAACTGCTCCGGCAGGCCGGTTCTGGGCAGTTCGCTGTAGAGCGCAATGCGAAACGATTTCAGGCCGGTATCCCGGCCTTCGAGAAAAGGCGACGAGGTCGACAGGGCCAGCAGATGGGGCAGTATGTAACTGACCTGGTTGAACAGATCGAAGCGCAACGCATCCGGCTCGATGCCGACATGGACGTGCATGCCGCAGATGGTCATGCGCTGCATCACCGCCTGCATGCGCTCGCCGAGCAGGCGATACCGTTCCTGCACCGAGTAACGCTGGGTGCGCCAGGATGCCCAGGGATGGGTGGAGGCGGCGATGATGCCGACACCATATCTCGCCGCCGTTGCGCTGACAATACCACGCAGGTCGACCAGGTCCTGGCGCAGGTCGGCCATTCTCGTCCGCGGCAGGGTGCCGATTTCGATCTGGCATTGCAGCAACTCCGGATGCACCTGGTCGGGAAAAGCCTGGTCGCAATCCTCGATCAGACCGTCCGGCGCCGCATCGACGAGCTCGCCGGTTTCGAGGTCGACGAGCAGGTATTCCTCCTCGATGCCGACTTTAAATGTAGTTTCAGTGATCATGTCAGTTTCCCGGTACCGATCGCGGGATCGGCGTGTCAAATGTAATGGCTATTCAGGATGGCCCGCGAACTTTCAACTACCCCGACAGTCTGGAGATCGTTCGAGGATCCTGCAGTCAGGCCTTCGGATTTCGGACGCAATAGTTAGACTTATACAGAGTTCGATTAGCAAATCCTGAGCGAAATGTAGCATGATTTGCGTCAGGCTTTTTATCCGGAGTTTCGTTCGCCGGCGTTTTACCGGCGCAAGAAACTGCTTCCTGCTGCACCTTTTGGAGGCATTCCGGGCAGTCTCGGTGCGAAGCATTGACAGACCTGAAATCTGTGGCATGCTCCGCACTATCGGTAACAACATAAAGGGGGTGATCTAGTGTCTACAGAGATATTGGAGAAAGGGGTCGTAACGCTCGGAGATACCGAGGTTTGAACAAAGGCTGAAAGGCCATGAAGTACTGAGACCGGTTCGACCGACCTGACAGACCGCCTTTCTCCCAGTAAACTCGGAGGGCCGCCGGAACCCGGCGGCCCTTTTTTATTTCCGATTCAGGCCAAACCTCGACTGGATCCTGGTCGCGATACCGTTGAACCCAGCGGCGCCGATTGGCGCGCCGCCTTGCGCTCTGGTCGCGCTTCGCGATTAGTATTTGATAATTTATTCCATTTGTTTATAGTGAATCGATCGGTTTTAACGATGATTCGATCCCATGAACCTGCGTGATCTGCAGTACATCATTGCCGTTGCCGAGACGCATCATTTCGGCAAGGCGGCGGCGCGCTGCTTCGTCAGCCAACCCACCCTGAGCGGGCAAATCAAGAAGCTCGAGGAGGAACTCGGCGTCACCATATTCGAGCGCAGCAATCGCGCCGTCCGGGTCACTCCGATCGGCGAGGAGATTCTGCTGCACGCTCACCAGGTAATCGAGCAATCCGAGGCCATGGTGCAGCTTGCGCTGGCGCATCAGGACCCGATGGCGGGGCCGCTGCGGGTCGGCGCCATTCCGACGCTGAGCCCCTACCTGATGCCGCTGGTCCTCGCGCCGCTCAAGCGCGAGCACCCGCGGCTGAAACTGGTTTTATCGGAAGAGACCACGGACATGCTGATCGACCGCCTACACAACCATGAAATCGATACCGCGCTGCTGGCTACCGCTGCCGACGAGGATGACTTCGAGTCGATCGAACTGTTCGACGAACCCTTCTGGTTCGCCTACCCGAGCGACCATCCGCTTTATCTGAAAGACGAAATTACGCGAGCCGATCTCGAGAAAACGGATCTTCTGCTGCTCGCGGAAGGCCATTGCCTGGCGCAGCAGGTGATGGATATTTGCCACTTCGCGGATCGCAATAACACTGGCGAGATGGCCGACCTGCGCGCGTCCAGCCTGGAAACGCTGCTGCAGTTCGTCGGCGCCGGCTTCGGTTCGACCCTGGTGCCGGCGCTGGCGATGCGCGGTTCGTGGACCAGCGGTACCGGCGTGGTTGCGCGTGAGCTGGAATTCGAGGACGCGCACCGGCGCGTCTCGATGGTGTTCAGGAAGAGTTTCCCGCGCAAGCAGGCATTGCGCGCATTTGCCGATATCATCTGGCAGCACCTGCCAAACACGGTACAACCGTTAGGCGCTCCAGCATAACGCAGTAGCGACCTCACCCGGGCCGGGATTACCCCGGGGTTTGCCGTCAATCGCTGTCGCGAGGCGCCCCGCGGCAAGCTCTGACACCCAGTTAATCGGTTAAACCAATCATATAAATCGATACAAACGATTTTATCTATGGATAGCGAGACCCTATATTGCTGCCGTCGCAAGCAAATAGGCTTGCATTCATTTTAAGGCTTAACTTTTCAAGGAGTTAAAACATGTCAAACAATCACGAAGGCCAGGCCGTACCGCAGGTCACTTTCCGCACCCGCCGGGACCACGAGTGGGTAGACCTCACCAGCGAAGACGTCTTCAAGGGGAAGACCGTCGTCGTATTCTCGCTGCCCGGTGCGTTTACCCCGACTTGTTCGTCCACCCACGTTCCGCGTTACAACCAGCTGGCGCCGACCTTCAAGCAGCACGGTGTCGATGACGTTATCTGTGTCTCGGTCAACGATGCATTCGTCATGAACGAGTGGAAGCGCGAGCAGCATGCCGACAACCTGACCTTCCTGCCGGACGGTAACGGTCACTTCAGCGCGGGGATGGACATGCTCGTCGACAAGCAGGACCTGGGCTTCGGCAAGCGCTCATGGCGCTATTCGATGCTGGTCAAGGACGGTATCGTCGAGAAAATGTTCATCGAACCCGATCTGCCGGGCGACCCGTTCGAAGTATCCGACGCGGACACCATGCTCGCCTACGTCGCTCCGCACGCGGCGAAGCCGAAAGACGTCACCGTGTTCACGCGAGAGGGTTGTGAGTTCTGCGCGCGCGCCAAGGGCATGCTGCGCGATGCCGGCATCGGCTTCGAAGAGCTGGTGCTGAATCGTGACTACACCGAAGCCACACTGCGCGCGGTATCGGGTCGTTCGACGGTGCCGGAGATCTTCATCAACGGCGAATTTATTGGCGGTTCGGAAGAACTCGAGCAATACCTCGCCAGGGATATCGCGGCCTAACCTCAAACCCGCCTGCCGGGTCGGGGGGGGGGGCTCCGGGGAGTCACCCGCCCCATCGACTGGAGCAAGACAATGAAACAGCGGCACTATGATTTGATCGT
>JBFGQE010000289.1:0-3659 GCA_041564355.1 Gammaproteobacteria bacterium
GCCGACCTGCCGCTCAGGCTCGCGATCTGCTACGGCGGCAAGGCTTACGAGCAACAGAAGCGGCAGTTCGACGAACCGGTCGACATCCTGATCGGCACGCCCGGCCGCCTGATCGATTTTTTCAAGCAAAAGCTTTTCAATTTCAAAGCGATAGAAGTCATGGTGCTGGACGAGGCCGACCGCATGTTCGACATGGGATTCATCGCCGACGTGCGCTTCATGCTGCGCCGTCTGCCGGACCCGGAAAAACGGCTCAACATGCTGTTTTCGGCGACCATGGCGCAAAAGGTCATGGAACTCGCCTACGAACACATGAACCAGGCGCAACTGATCAAGATCGACGCCGACTCGCCCGCGGTAGACCGCATCGAGCAAAGCGTTTATCACCCCGCCAACCATGAAAAAATACCGCTGTTGCTCGGCCTGCTGGAGCAGTTGAAACCGCAGCGCAGCATTATCTTCGCCAACACGAAGTACGCGACTATTCGCATCTGGGAATACCTGCAGGGTAACGGCCATTCGGCGGCGATTATTTCCGGCGACATTCACCAGAACAAGCGGGAGTCCCTGCTGAAAAAATTCCATGATGGGGAATACTCTATCCTGGTCGCAACCGACGTGGCGTCGCGTGGTCTGCACATTCCCGACGTGACCCACGTGTTCAATTACGACCTGCCCGAACTCGGCGAGGATTACGTGCACCGCATCGGGCGCACCGCGAGGGCCGGCAAATCCGGAGCGGCGATCAGTTTTGCCTGCGAAAATCATGCGATGAACCTGATCGATATCGAGGCATACACGAACAAAGTGATCCCGACAGTTTCAATCAGCAACGACCTGCTGGTGAAACCGAAGCCACCGGTGAAAATGAAAGGCGGCCGGATCAAGGCCCGCAATGCCGGAGGCAAGAAGCAGGCAGGCTCGCGCAATCGTCGAGGAGGCCCGCCGCGTTCTCATCACCACCGTAACAAGAAAGCAGTATGAGCGGGCAACGAAAAATCCTCCTGCTCGGCGGCAGCGGCTTCATCGGCAAGCAACTCGCGTTTGCGCTGGCCAACCAGGGCTGGCAGGTCACCGTGCCGAGTCGCCGGCCACACCGAAACCGCGCGCTGCTGGTGCATCCCAATATACGGCTGGTCGAGGCGAACATCATCGATCCCGCCAGCCTGCAAAAGCTTTGCGCGGGGCAGCATGCCGCGATCAACCTGGTCGGGATCCTGCACGAAAGGCGTCGCGGTGACTTTCGCCGCTTTCACGTCGATTTCGTCAAGACCCTGGTCGAGACGGCCAGCGCGGCCGGCATTAAGCGATTGCTCCACGTCAGCGCACTCGGCGCCAACCAGGCCACCGGCAGCAGCCTTTACCTGCGTTCCAAGGGCGAAGGCGAAAACCTGTTGCATACCTTCGGCCAGCGTGACCTGCAGGTAACCAGCTTTCAACCGTCCGTCGTATTCGGCAAGGAAGACAACTTCGTCAATCAGTTTGCCGGCATATTGCGCTGGTATGTCGGTTTGTTCCCGCTGGCCTGCCCCAACAGCAAGCTCGCGCCGGTTTTTGTCGGCGACCTGGTCAAACGCATCGTCACCACGATCGACGATCGCGGCAGTTACTCGAAGCGCTACCCCGTTTGCGGTCCCGAAGTCTTCACCCTGCGCGAGATTCTCGAGCTGATCATCGACACCCTGAAGCTACCGGTGCGTATCCTGCCGCTGGGCAACGGCCTGTCGCGCCTGCAGGCGTTGATCCTGCAAAATCTCCCGGGCAAGCTGTTCACGATGGATAATTACCGGTCGCTGCAAACCGACAACGTCTGCCCCGAAGGCAGCGAGCACTGCCCGACCAGCCTGCGCCAGTATATACACGGACTGGAAGCCATGTTCGGCAACAAGTCTCATTACGATCGTTTCCGCCGTGATTTCACCCGATCCGCCAATCGCGAGGACCCTTCGTGAAGCGATACCGTGTCGGCGGTTGCGTCCGCGACCGCCTCCTCGGACTGGATGTAAACGACGTCGACTGGGTGGTTACCGGCGCCACCATCGAGGACATGGAAAGGGCCGGTTACAAGTCTATCGGCAAGGATTTCCCGGTTTTTCTACACCCCGAAACCAAACAGGAATACGCGCTGGCGCGCAGCGAGCGCAAGTCCGGCCCGGGTTATCGCGGGTTCGTCGTCACGCATGACCCGTCAATCACGATCGAGCAGGACCTGTTGCGACGCGATCTGACGATCAACGCGATGGCAGAGGACGAGCAGGGCAATCTGGTCGATCCCTACGGCGGGCAGCAGGACCTCGAAGCGCGCATACTGCGCCACGTTTCGGAAGCTTTCGTCGAGGACCCGGTGCGGGTTCTGCGCGTCGCGCGATTCGCCGCGCGTTTTCATCATCTCGGCTTCCGTGTGGCCGACGAGACCCGGGAAATGATTCGCCGGATCGGCGAGGCGGGCGAGCTCGGGGCGCTCGTGGCCGAACGCGTCTGGCAGGAGCTGTCGCGCGCGCTCAGCGAACCCGATCCGGATGTTTTTTTCACCACGTTACGCGAATGCGACGTGCTCGATCGATTGTTTCCGGAAATCGACGCGCTCTTCGGAGTACCGCAAACGGCGAAATACCACCCCGAAATCGATACCGGCGTGCACGTGATGATGGCACTCAAGCAAAGCGCGATGCTGGGGTTTGACACCGAGACCCGCTTCGCCGTGCTGATGCACGACCTGGGCAAGGCCACGACGCCGGCCGGCGTGTTGCCCGGGCATCGGGGGCACGAGTCGCGCGGCAAGAAGCTGGTCAAGGCATTTTGCCGGCGCTGGCGGGTTCCGCGCGCGCACACCGAGCTGGCGCTGATCACGACCGAGTGGCATACGCTCGTGCACCGCGCGTTCGAGCTGAAACCCGCCACCCTGCTCAAGCTGCTGACGCGGGCCGATGCGTTACGCAAACCAGATCGATTTCGCAAGATGCTCGATGCCTGCCTGGCCGACGCACGCGGTCGCACGGGACTCGAGCAAAGCGAGTACCCGCAGGCGGAATTTCTGCACGATCTCGGCAGCGCGGTGCGCGCGCTGGACACTGGTGATATTCAGCAAAGCGGACTCAGCGGGAGGAAGCTTGGCGCGGCGATCCGCGGGGCTCGTATCGAGTTGATCAGGCAGCACAAGGCGCTAGTGGCGCAATGATCGCGACAGCAGCGCGTCGATTTCCAGTAGCAGTCGTCTCAGCGGGGTAAAATAAACGGCCAGCCCGGGCAGCAGGCCCAGGCCATTGGCCAGCAGGTCGCCCCACTCGGCGTAGCGATAGCCGGTCATGCCCTGCAGCAACTCGATCAGCGCACCGTAAACCAGTAATCCGCTGAAAACCAGCCACAGCTGCCGCGGTCTCGCCACCAACAGGCTGAACCAGCCGCCCAGCAGCGCGTAGGTGACAACGTGGGAAACCTTGTCACCGACCCCGACATCCGGCACCGGTAACAGCGACAATACGGCCACCGCGAACAGCAAGGCCAGGCCCAGGGCGTACCAGAGTTTGCCCAGTTTAAGCGCTGCACTCGCCCCGGCCCCGGGCGCCGGATTCCCCATAGCCTAGCCGATAACCGCGAAGATCAGCACGCCGAGTAACACGCGGTAGATGACGAACGGCAACATGCCCAGCCGATCGACC